>JAZLAP010000023.1:0-1862 GCA_045613265.1 Eubacteriales bacterium
GTTCTTTTCTCATTATTGTGATTCCTTTCGGTAATAAATTTTCATCATGGAAACAAAAAAGCCCGTTCGTGTCGCATTGCGACCGAACAGGGCGTAAAAACGCGGTACCACCTGCTTTGTACTCACCTTCAGAAAGGTTTGACCTTAACGCGGTAATTCGTCGGATTCTACGGGCATATGCCTTTCCTTCCGAGGCTCGGGGGCGACCTTCGTCGGTGAATGCTCGGAGCTTGCACCGTCCGCTCCGTCTCTGAAAACATCATTCCGATTACTCTTCCCGTCATCACCATGCCGCAACGCAACGCAAGCGGCAGCTATCCATATCGTTTTTATTATATATGACCAAGCGGTATTTGTCAAGAGGCTGACCGAAAAATGTCCGCAGTCCTGACTATTTTTTTCAAGATTGCGCGGCTTTTGCTCTGTAGAAAACGACGAAATACCGAAGCAAAATTTGAGAACTTTGTGAATTTTGCTCTTTTACGGTCTTTTTTTTCTCTTTTGCGATTGACACGCAGATCGGGATATGATATAATATCCGTAGTTTTAATTAAATCGGGGTTTATTCCTGTGTTAGCATGGTTTTAACATGGAAAAACTAGAAAATCCCGCACGGCTATGGAGGTCATATGAAGAAAATCACCGGACTTATGCTTGCTTTCGTCATGGCGGTTACGTTGACGGCAGGGCTTTGCAGCTCCGCAATGGCGGCAGGCGACACACAAAAGGGCTACGTAAAGGACGGACTCGTTCTGTGGCTCGACGGCTTTGATACCGACAGCTTTGTTTCGGACGGAAACGGCGGCGGTGTCTGGACCGACAAGGTATCGGACAAGGCAATTGCCGTGATCGGCTCTGCCGTGAACGACGGGGACGTTGTGTCCGGCTGGACGGCGAAGGCAAACGGCGGTATCGGATACGCAATGACCGTGGATATGCTGAAGAGCAATTCGCTCCGTCATTATATCGATCTGGGCGCGCTTCCCGCAGGTGACTATACGGTAGAGATCGTGATGTCGCTCGACGGCTTCGGCGTATCGCCGAGCGTGACCGATGCGTCGTATTACACCGACGGCTTTGCGTTCGGTGAATACAAGGTGCAGATGGCGTACGCCGCAAACGAGGACTCCACGCTTTCGATTCCCGTAAGCGAGCGTTACTATATTGCGAACGGCTCTGCGGCAAAGAATCCGCTTTACGCAGATAACGCGTACGGAATGAAAATGCAGAACTATACGATCATGCGCGACGTGACCGAAAACGTTGCCTTTGACGGTACACATACGACGGGCGGCGAGGCACTCCGTGTGCCCGGCACGGCAGGCAATGTCACGATCGCAGAATATACGACGGCGGTCGGCGGCAAAACGGTACATAGCTTCTCGACCGACTCGGTCTACGTATCGGGCGGTGCATATAACGATACGATCGCAATGCCCACGGGCGACGATCGCCTCGTAATTGCCGACAATACGCCCTGCACGGTCTATTCGATCCGCGTCTACGACAGAAATCTTACCGAGGATGAAATACGGCAAAACTACGTTGCCGATCTTACGAATGCCTACGAGGGATTGACGACCGACGCCTTCTATTCCGCTTCCGCATCCTTCTCGGCAGAGGATCTCGAATCCTTCTACACGAAGCTGTACCAGAGAGCATATGGGTATGCGCAGGAAGAGACGCAGGCATTCTTCGACGAGTTTGCCATTGCCGCCGCTATGACCTTCAACGGTATTGCAGTGGATTTCAGCGGCAATAACGGTGTCCGCGCCGTGTTCTCGGTGCGCGATGCTGCCATCGAGAATCTTGAAAAGAGCGGCTATACCGTGGAATACGGTATCATGGGCGGCTACGCGACG
>JAZLAP010000024.1:0-16431 GCA_045613265.1 Eubacteriales bacterium
CAAGCAACGGTTGGGCAGCTTCGACATCCCGCATCATGTTACCGTTATAAAGGCATTCAAGACTGACGTTGCCCATATATCCGATCTCACGAAGCATTGAAGCCCACTTTAAAATATCGCTCTCATCCTCGGAGCGCGGCGCCATACGGTCGGATGCTTTTCGAGCAACGTGTACGTGAAGAAGCCGTCCCTTCGCGCACAGAAGTCCGTCGTCCTTCTCGTCGTTCTGCGAAAAGTGGTAAAAATCAACGAGTGCGCCGACGTTCGAGCAACCCGAAAGCCCGGCAATGCGAACGGCATCGGCCACCGTGTGGATATAATTGCACTCTCTGCGGTTGAGCGGCTCGATCGCGATCTTCATTCCCACCTTGTCGGCATGCTCCGCCGCAATACGGAGAATGCGAAGAAACCTTTCCTCCGCCAACGCGGGATCCATCCCCTCGGATACGGATCGCGCACCGCCGCTTCCGAACACGACGATATCACCGCCGAGCGTTTTGATGCGCGAAAAAGCCTTGCCCCAATAGGCATCCAGCTCGCTTTCCGCATTTTCGGCATAGCAGGAAAGCCCACCCATAAGAAAGCAGTTATAGGCATAGATCGGAAGTCCCGATCGATCAAATACGCGGGCGGCATCCGTAAACGCCGCATCGTTCATCGTGGCAAGAGCCGAGAAATTTGCTTCTATATAGTCGTATCCCAGTCCTTTGATGGATGCAAGCGTTTCGGGATCGGCTCCCCAACAAATACCGATTTTCATGACGTCTCCTCCTATGGTCGGCTCTGCCGTTTGTTTTCGCCACCATTATAGCACAGACGTATCGGGAAGTCAAGCACTTTTACCGTTAAACCGTGAAAGATTTTTTATTTTGCAAGCAACCATTCGAGGTCAAATTCGGCAACACCGATGCCGAGCGAGCAGGGGTTCTTTTCGGGATCCATGTCGGTTCCCTTTTCGTACATAAGATAGAAGGTCTGATCCTTTTGACTGAACACCAGCGAAGAGTAGGAAGCGGGGCCCTCGTACACCGTCTTGGCGAACGCCCATGTCTTACCGCCGTCGAAGCTGACAGAGGCGCTCATGTTGCGTCTGACCTCGGCACGGGGATTGCAGAATACCGTCACATCCTCGGCACCGTCAGGCAAAAGCTCGCGGTTCCCGATCTCCGAAAGCGGAACGCGGATAAGCGATGCGTTGCAGCCCATGAAGCGCTCCTCCTGCAAAAAGCGTCTGCACGGAAATCGCCGTAGGTCGCACCGCCGTCACGGGAGGTTGCGAGATAACGCTTGCCGTCCTGCCTGTAGGAGCGGGAGTTGTACAAAATCGAGCCGTCCGCGCGCTCGATCAGTGCGCCCTCTCCGGTGGCAACCTGCACGCAGTTCGCGGTTTTCCAGGTCTTTCCGTGGTCATCCGAATAAATGGCGTTATTATACACGCATTTCCGCAGCCCCTCCCAATCGTTATAGTCGCCGATACGGGTACGGGAGGCGCACAGAAGTCTGCCGCGGTACGCGCCCACCTTAAGCTGAATACCGTGAGCGGCACCGTGTGTCTGTCCGACAATGGTATGAAGTCTGCCGTCCGTATGCATCTGTTCCACTCCGGAAAGCAGGAGCGGCTCCTCGGTCCACGTCTCACCGTTGTCGGTACTGCCGATCAGGAAGGCTCCCGGGACTACCCCAACGGCTTTTCCTCTCTCGATGTTTTCCCGTTCTCTGCGATCCAGCTCCTCCGATTCTTCCTTACTGTAAGTGCCGAACTCGCTACGCGCCTTCGGGTTACGCTTGTTAAACACAAACGCCTTACCGATCTCCTCATCGTAAACCGCGTTTCCGATGCCAAAGGACCAGCCCTCCAATCCCGCAAGCTCGGTTACGTCGCCCCACGGCTCTCCCGGTCTTTTGCGCGCGTACACCAGTGTCGTGTATGAAGCATGATCGTCAAGCGTATCCTTTCTGTCGTTGCAGAAGGCAAGAAGCGTTCCGTCGTTGGTGACGATCATACTGGGAATACGGTAATTGGAGCGTCCGCCCGATTGAAAAACGAGTTTGTCCTGAAAATACATGGCTTCTCCTCTTTCCGATTGATTCTTTATCTTTAAGCGTTACTTTTCCATTTTATGCTTTACCCGCCGTCGGTTCTGCCTCGTTATTCGGCATCGATCCTCCATTTCACGCCAAAGATCACCGACGGTGACTGCTTATCCTCGGTAAGATGCGAATAAAATACCGTAAACAAGGTGCCGTCAGAAAGCTCAACCGTAGACGGATAGCCGAGATCGGCATTCGGCTCACCCGAAAGAAGATTGCATGCTTCCCAGCTTTCGCCGTCGTCACGGCTGACGAGAAGATTGATACCGTAAGGCGGCGTTCGGTAGCTGACAGTCGAAATGAGCACACCCGAGGAATGCCGCAGAAGGCAGGCAGGCGCACCGACGTCGATCCTGTCGGAGACGGGGTGCGGCGTGCTGAAGCTTTTGCCGCCGTCTGTCGATTCACTCTGCAAAACGCGGAAAAGTTTGGTTCCGTCCTTCAAGGGATTCGCGCCGAGATACTGCTGACGGATATGGACGATGATCCGACCGTTCGGCAGAACGATCGCATGCGGCTCTTCGTAATCTATCATATTTTCCGGACGCTCCGGCAAATGCGGAAGCGTCGAAAGATAGGTCGCGTTTCCCTTGCCGTCAAGCTCCCAGCACTGCACGTCCTCTCCCTCAAACGCCTTGCCAACGTAGAGAATCCTGCCGTCGGGTGTCACACAGGGTCCGTGCGGTGAGGTAACCGGCGCATGGTACAGATCGCCATACGTCCGACCGTTATCGTTGCTCACGCGGTATACAGAGCCGTAGAAGTCCTCCGCACGTCCGTCAAGCTCGGCAAGCGAAAGATAGGCACGGATATAGACAAGCTCACGCCTTTGCCTTTCCTTTTGGGCTTCGGTCAGTGCATCGCTTGCCCCCTCGCGCCACCTGCACCACTTTTCCTGAAAGGAAAGCGTATTATTGAACGAGGTCACGATGACACTCGATGCGCCGAAGGGACAAATCCCCGCATCACGGTCGTCAAGGGGCGTGTCGATCACGGGTGTCGGGCAGGAAAAGCTTTCGCACTCGTCCTCACTCACCGTCATTACCGCCTTGCCGGTCGGACAGACGTGACCAAGGCGAAAGCCCGACGCTACGACGGCGATTCTTCCGTCTCGGAGACGCGCGACCGTCGGCCATGCAAAATAATTGTGAAGAGAATCTTTGTTCTGCATTACGATACGTCTGTCGTAGACTTGATACTGCTTCATGATGTAACCTCCTCCGGATCTCTATCATTGTTTTCAAAAGCATCGCAGATCGCATCTCCCTTTTTCCGCATCACGCGAAGGGAGAAAAAGAAGACGCCTGAGAAAAGCTGAGTCAGCATTGCCAGCAAAAGGAACGCAGGAACGGGCAAAAAGATCGCAACCGCCGTAGCAAGGAGACCGCTTCCGCTATGTATGACCATCCGCCAAGCGTTATAGGGACCCGCGATCTCGGCAGGAACGGCATAACGAAGCCCTGCGGGAACCGCATTATCGACGATCAAACGACCGAAGAATACGAAGCCCACGGCAACGAGAAAAACGACTGCGTTCGGAACGAGCAACAGCGGCATAAAAAGAAAGCAAAGGCTGCCGATCGCGATCGAATAGCGCGGATAAATATATTTTGACAAAAGCCCGAACGCCGCACATCCCAAAAGATTCGCCGCCGATTGCACCGTAACGAGCGACGACGATACACTCTCGCCGTGTCCGAGCTTCAACGCGACCACGGCAAGCACCGTTGTCGTGCCCGAAGCAAATCCGCGCAGGATATTGGCGGGCAGCAGCTGCCAAAACGCAGGATGGCGAAAAACCGTAAAAAGCGGTGTATGCGTTGCGCTCTTTTCCAGCCGTGTTCCGCTTTCGGTTTCCGGCAGTACCTTCATACGGAAATGAAGCCACGTGTTCAATAAAAGAAAGGCACCCACAATCACGAAGGCGATCATCATGATCTGTGTATAAGCGAATCTCAGAGAGAAAAACGACACCAAGGTACCGACACCCAACGACAGAAGCGCGCCGAGAATGCCGCTGACGGCAAGCACCACGCCATAGCTCTCCGGACGAAAGATCAGATACGGAAGCTTATACTCGCAAACCGTATTCAGTCCGGAAAATATCGCATGTACTGCCGCTATGGCAAGCAGACAGAGATACACCGTCACCGAAGCATCCGCCGCAATGCAAAGCGGAATGCAGAAAAGATACGGGAACGCCGAAAGCAGCTGCACGATCGTCACTCTTTTCATGACGTTTTTCGTATTGGCAAAGCCCGCACAGAGAAGGATGGTCGCCACGTTTGCCGCCTGTATGACGGACGCATGGATATAGATCTGCTCCGCAGAAAAGCCGAGTGAGGCAAGAAAAGTCTGAAACAGAGTGCCCGATGCACAAAGCCCCGCCGTCATACGCATCGCGTGGGCGAGGTAGAACAGGATTTTGTTTTTGGTTTCCGTACGCATAACACCCCCCTTGTTTCAAGCATCATTATAAATCCTGCCGCTTGAAAAGTATATAGTCCGATAGGACATGTTTTTGTTTTTTTGTCCGATAACAGTAAGTTTTTGCAAAAATAATTGACTTTTTTCTCCGTATATGCTATGATGATGGCAGAAATAAGAAAGGATTTTTTCTATGCCGTCACAACCCCCGAAAAACTCCTGTGAATATCTGTTCACCGCAGAGGGTATCACCCTCACCATGATGACCAATTTTTCCTTCGCGGTGAACACACACACCGAAGTGAAAAACAAAACGCACGTTCATGCAACGTATGAGCTGTTCTACGTGCATGAGGGGCGGCTGTATCTGCACACCGACGACGAAACCATCACCGTCACAGAGGGACAATGTCTTCTCGTTACGCCAAACACACCGCATTACGCCACCTACGAGGACGGAACAACGAAGACCGTCCTGAAGTTTACCGTCAAGCTTGCTCGAAAAACAAAAAGTGCAGACTTTGAGATATTGCGCGTTGAGCGCTATGTGATACGGCAGGGTAACGAGGAGATTGCCTTTCTCGCAAAAATGACGGCAAACGCGCTCGAAAGCGGGAGAAGCCTGTTGGCGGGCGGACTTCTGCTCTCGCTCTTATCGCTGCTTTCGGGTGCTCCCGTCAATGCCGAGGAAGTACTTGCTGACAACACGGAAAAAAGACTTTATCTCCTCGAAGAGTTTTTGCATTGTTATCACGACGATATGTGTAATCTCCGTCGGCTTGCAGATCAGCTGCACCTCTCTGAGCGTCATCTGTCGCGCCTCATCAAACGGGAATGCGGCACCACCTTCCGCCACCGCTTACAGGTCACACGCGTAGAGGCGGCAAGGCGGCTTCTTTCGGAAGGAAAAACGGTATCTGCGGTCGCCGCCGCCGTCGGTTATTCCTCGGTGTCGGCGTTCTATGCCGCGTATAAGCAACACTACGGTGTTACCCCCGGCAAGGAACGCATCAAGCATTTGTAAAAGTCTACGAATCGTGGTGTTTTCAGCCGTGCTTCCACGTTTTGTAGGTTGACATTGTACCTTTTGTTCTGCTATTATAAAGAAAAAGACAAAAAGGAGCGAACGGTATGGACACGCCCGAAAAAATCTTTGCAAGGAATCTGCGCAAGCTCCGCAAGCAGCACGCTCTGACGCAGGCAGCGCTTGCAGACAAGATCGCCTATTCGGAAAAGGCGGTCAGCAAATGGGAAAGCGGAAACGCCATCCCGCCCACCGCCGCTCTGCTTCGTATTGCGGATATTCTTGATACTACACTCGACGAGCTCTTTGACCATCGCGGAACACCGCAATACTTTCTTGGTATTGACGGCGGCGCAACCAAAACGGATTTTGCGCTCACGGATGCACAAGGAACTATTCTGGCACGAGAAATCCTCGGTTGCTGTAACCCCGTCGACATCGGTATAGAGAATGCAAAGCGTGTGCTGGAAGCCGGTATACGGAAGGTAACAAAAAGCATCCCTCTCCGCAAAATTGCCGTATTTGCAGGCATTTCGGGCGGCGGAAGCGGTGAAAATCCCCAGCTTTTGCGTGATTTTTTAGAGCAGCTTCACTTTTGCCGTGTCGGCAACGGAAGCGATGCCGCATCCATTCTCGCTGCGGGGCTGCGCGATGAGGACGGAATCGCCGTCATTATGGGTACAGGCTCGGTCGCCTTCGTACAAAAGAACGGCGTTGCCGATCGGCTGGGCGGCTTTGGCTACCGCTTTGACAACGGCGGAAACGGCTACAGCATCGGCAGAGATGCCATCCGCGCCGCAATGTGTGCGGAGGACGGAACAGGCGACGCAACCCTGCTCCGCGAGCGTGTTCTCGAAAAGCTGGGGGCTCCGTCAGCGATCGGTGCAATCAGTGATTTCTACGAGATGTCGAAGCGCGACGTTGCTACCTACGCCCCGATGGTAGTGGAAGCCTGCCGCGAGGGCGACCGTGTCGCCGCCGATATCCTTTCGCGCAACATGCGCGAGATCGCGCGACTACTGATGACAGGCAGAAAAAAGCTCGCGCGTGACCGCGTGAAGGTCGTACTCGTCGGCGGACTCACACATGCGTCCGACCTGCTCCTGCCGCTTATCCGATCGCACCTCGACCTGCCCGATGCATACGAGCTGACCGTCTACCGCGATCCCCCCGTGTACGGCGCACTCATCCTCGCGCGCGCACTTCCGGAGCGTTGAGGTTGCCAAGAAAAAAACTGTTTTCCCGCAAAACGCCGATCATCCTCCGCGCAAAGGAAAAGCAAGTACCCTTCATGCGTAGCGACAAAAAACAAGGAAATGTGACACAAAGTTTACATTTCCTTGTTTTTTATTTTATAAGAATTTATGAAAACAAATACTGATAATAGTCCATTTCACGTCCGCCGACACCGCCAACCGCATGTGCGTCGGTGCCCGCGTAGCAGGCAACGCCGCTTTTTCTGCATTCCGCGATCACGAAGTGCCGGAATCCACGCATCCGCCGTGTACCTTCTCCGCCTTGATCCCGTCTGTTTTTTCACGCTTCTGCCTCCCACGCGGCGATCGCATCCTTGTATACGGGGCTTTCGTGCAACTCGTCGAGAAGCGAGCCAACCTGATGCTCAAGATGTGCATCCGAGCCATATGCAAATCGGACGCCCGCCTCGTGTGCCCAATCCATGATGATCGCCTGCGGGTACATATAGGCAATATCGTTTTTCTGGCGTGCAAGATTGGAGTTGATCTCCAGATACATATTCTTTTCCGCGATCCCTTGCATAAGCTCGCGAAGAATATCCTCGTGCTTCAAGGGGTCGTAGCCGTCGTCACGGAGCGGAAAGCGCTGCGGACGGTCATACATAAAGCGGTTCATTTCAAGATGCGACACCGTGTGAAACCATCCCGTCTCAACCGCACGAAGCGAGTTTTCAAAGAATACCTCCGCCATATCGTTAAAGGTGTACTTTTCGTAATCCTTATAAAATACGTGCATATGCGACGAGCCGAGAATATAGTCAAAGTCTCCCGCAGAAAGCACGTCCTCGATCTCCCCCGCAATCGACGGATGATAGTCGATCTCAATACCGCACTTTACCGAGATCACACCTTCGTAGCGCTCACGAAGCTCGTGCACGCGGCGTATGTATGCCCCGACCTTGCCGTGCGGAATACGGTCGGTCCCGTCGGGTATGAAGGAAAGCGGCATATGATCGGTCACGCAGATCTCGCCGATCCCCCGCAAAAGTGCCGTCTGTACGAACGCATCAAAGCGCTCAGGTGCCTGCGTTACCATGGGGTGCATATGATAATCCTTGCGCATACCGTTAACTCTCCAAATCTTGATTTTCATCCTGCAATTATACTATAACATAAAATAACGGACAATACTACTGAAATATTGCCCGATATTTTACTTTGGTTGCTTTTATTCAATTGCCGAAACAAGCGTTTCAAGCGGCTTGCGCTTCTTTTCGCGCAAGGGATCGCCTGCCTTCGCATAGCCGAGAGTGATCACGAGGCGCACGGGCATGGTGACACCGCAAACCGCACGAAGCTTTTCATCGTCAAGCCAACCGAGAATACAGGTAGAAAGCCCCTGTGCCGTTGCTTCTGCAGTAATGTACGCGGCAAGAATGCCAATATCGATCGAGCGATAGTCGTTTTTCTTCACCTTTGCACCGAGGGCGGCAGACGGAACGTAGGCTTCCTCGGAGATCACCAGCATGACGGGTACGTCGAAGGCAAAGCGATTCATCCCCATACCTGTGACCGCGTCGGCAACGCGCGCGGCAGCATCTCCCGTGCAAACGGTGATATGATACGGCTGACCGTTGCAGGCAGACGGTGCAAGGCGCGCCGACGAAAGGATCGCGTCCAGCTTTTCCTTTTCCACCGCGCGCGTTTTATCGTAGGCACGGCAGGATTGACGGCAGTTTGCAATCTCGGTAAAATTCATCATGATCTCCTTACTGACGAGGCACGACCGCGAAAAAAACGAGGTCGTCCGCATGCCGATTCATAAGCGTGTGTGCGCTTCCTTTTTTACAATAGTGACAGTCGCCCGCCGACAGAACCTCCTCCGCTCCGTCAAGAATGAAGGTTGCCGTACCCGACAGAATATAAATGATCTCGGACGAGGTATCGTGCGTATGCAGCCCGATCGACGAGCCGCAAGCGAGCCGCCCCTTCATAATACGGTTTTCGCCGTCAAAAAACATTTTTGCAAAGAAGTCTCCTTTGCCGCCGCGGAATTGCGGGATCACCTCTTCGGGCATATCATCAAAACGAATCATCGCTATACTCCTTTTTTATTATTCCGATATCTATTATTTTATCACGTATTTTTTAATTTTGCAACTGCTTTTTTCAATTTGAACTTTGTTGAATTTTATTCTGCAATTCATTTATGCTTTGCCGCATTTCCTCCATTTTGGTGTTGACAAAGCGGTTTTGACATGTTAAAATGATAAAAACGAAAAAAAACGAGGTGTCTCATGACAAGGATAACACGTACAGGGATTATCGCCATCATCGTCACCGTCTGTCTCGCTTTTGCCTTGATCGCAGTCGCAGTCGCCATTTCCCTTGAGGATAACCGCTCCGCACACGCCACCCAAAGCTTCACCGTCGTTGATGCGCGCGGCAGATCGGTCGAGCTTTCAAGCATCCGCAACAAGCCCGTAGTCGTCAACTTCTGGGCTACCTGGTGCACCTATTGTGTCGAAGAAATGCCCACATTTGAGGATGCATACAAAAAATACGGAGACGACGTCGTCTTTATGATGGTCAATATGACCGAGGGAGAGGAAACCGTCGCAAAAGCAAAGGCATTCGTTGCCGAAAGGGGCTATACCTTTCCCGTCTATTTCGACCAATATGGTGATGCCGCCAACACCTACCGTGTTTCGGGACTTCCCATGACGCTTTTCATCAAACGTGACGGCAGTCTCTATACCTCGCATACGGGCATGCTCAGCAAGGAGTCGCTCGAAAGCTATATTGATCGTTTGCTTGAAACCAATTGATCGCCCGATAAAAAACCGATAAAAAAAGAAGAATGCAAACTTTGGTTTACATTCTTCTTTTTTATTACGACAGGCTTACCGTAACGATGCCGCCGTTCGGAACGACGTCGGCATAAATGAAGGTCTCACCGTTTTCGGTAAACGCAACGTATTCGGCAGAACGACCGTTCTGCGTGACCGTCACGTTGCGCCAGCCTGCGGGAAGCTCGATCTTCACCGTGAGCGGAACATCGTAGCCCTCTCCGTCAAGCGTCGATACCGCTTCAAGCGTCAGCGTGGTGGCGGTGGATGCCGTATAGCGGACGGTAGTATTCTTGCGTTCGAGAACATAAGCCGCAACGTCGTTGAAGCTGCCGCACCAAATATCGTCCGACACCTCGGAAAGGTAGGCGAAATGCGATTCCGCCGTCGCGCGCGGTGCCGAATAGGTTGCATTTGTGTCGCTCCAGTAAGGCGCACCGTCCTCATTTTCGATATAGTGCCACGCTTCTACGTACCACGTACCGTTGGCGATTGCGGAGTCAACCTTGGAATTCATAGAAGCTACCGTCGTCGAAGCCAGAATCTGATGTCCCGTTACGGCATAAAAGTCAAAACCGTCGGCGTATGGATCGTTTCTGCCGTCACCGAGCGTGCGATTGACGAGATAGCCGTACTGCAGGAGTGCTTTTTTGCAATCCGAACCGATGCCGCCACCCGGAGTTGCAAAGGTGATGATGCGGCTGTTCGGGAACCAACTCTGCAAGATCTCGTGCGCGCCGAGGATCTCGGTCTCAAAATTTTCGCTTGCATTTGCCGCCGTGGTCTCGCCCTCGGCGCGGTTGTACATCACGTTGCTGTAATGGTGATTCGAGTGGTTGCCGACGTCGATATAGCCCTCGGCAACGAGTGCCTGCAAATCAGCGATCCACTTCTCGCGCGCGGCGCCCGACGCGGGTACGCGGCTCGTCATGTGATAGTTCGGAATGACGAACGCCGTGCCGCGAAGCCCATATTGTGCCATAAGCCCCGAGGCATAGGCAAGACTCTCGTACTGACCGTCGTCAAAGGTGATCGAAACGGCGGCACTTTTGTTGCCGTAATACTTCGCAATGCTTGTCGAAAGTGCAGTCGTATCAACCGCTTCCTTCGTGCTTGTGTACTGCCACGAGCCACCCGCAGGAATTTCAACGTAACGGTCACTGCCGTCGTTCACACGAACGTACACGGGGAAGGTCGCACCGTTCGTGATGCTGCCGTCCGGCGTTACGGTCAGCATATCCGAAACCGAGGCATACGCCTCGATATGCGCCATGCTCCCTTTGTAGTAGTCGTCCGATTGGAAGAGCGAAAGGAAGCCTTCAAGATCGGCGTAGGTGATGTTGTTGCCGGTCGTCCCCGGCGCCTTGCCGCCTTCAATCGCCGAGGAATCGATCTCGGTCGGATGTCCCCAGATAAAGAGACATTTCATCTCGCCGTCGTCGGCAAGCGCAAGATAATTGCTCGCATAGCTGTTCACGTAGCCTTCGCTCGACGAGGACTTCAGCTTCACCTGGTGAAGCGAGGGCTGCCAGTAGAGGAAGTCCTCAGGGATTGCGTAAAGATCCCCCTCGCGGATCGAGTAGCCACCCGAGATCGCGCGGTTTGTCGTCATACCGATCAGACGCATGTATTCCATGTAGATCTCTTTGTCGGTCTTATTTGAAAAATCCGACGCCGTATACACGGCAGGCTTACCGTAAGCGGTGGCGGCGGCGTTAAATTCGGTCGCCAGTGCCGCGTCAAGCGTTGTTCCGCGATAGTCGTTGCCGACGTTGCCCTCCTCGACGTCGAAGCGGTAGCCCGACGACATCGGGATGGCGAAGGAAAGCACCTTGCCGCCGATGTTTGCCGTACCTGCGGGCAGATTCGCCTCAATGCTTACCTTCGACGAGCGGATGCCCGCAAGAATAGCAGCAAGCGAATAGACCTGGTTTGCGTTTGAAAGCGAGCTGTCGTATTTAATATTGTTGTTGTGAAGCGCACTCGTCAGATGACTCTCGATCGCGTGCCCCGCATAGAATGTGCGGGTCGATGCAGTGGAGTTGACCATAAAGGTACCGCTATAGCCGTACTTCGTGAGAAGGGCGGCTATGATCGGATCGTAGGTCTGGTTGCCGTCGTCGTAGGAAAACGCAATGGATTTGCGCGTGAAATTGGGGAAATAATTGGTGTCGATCGTGACGATCCCCTCGTCGGTGGGAAGGTAAAACACGCCGTCATGCTCGGTCAAGGTGGTAAGCGCCTCCTTCATGATTACACGTACGTTAGCAACCGTCACGCGCGCCGCCGTCTTAGCGGTGATCTTCAGGGTATACGTACCCTTGTTCAGCATAACACCCGTTCCGATTGCGGTTTCCTTCGCCGTAATGTTCCACGAGCCGAGATAATAATTCGTAGCGGTAAAGCCGTTGCTCCATACCTCGTTTCCGCCCACGTCGGTCAGACTGAAGGTAACGGTATCCGTGCCATTCACACCAAGCATTGCACCTACGTCGTAGATGCCCGTTTTTGAAACCGTCAAGCTATAGGTAAGATACGGGGACGGTTTATCTGCCGTTGCCTGCATGCGTGCGGCAGTCGACTCTGCGTTGTACGCCGCGCCGTCCATGAAGGTGAAGCCTGTCGGTGCTATAAGGATCGAGCTCTCGGCATTCCATTCAGGTGTCACAAGCGTGAGACGCACGGCGGCAAAGCCGATATAACCGTACGGTGCGACGGCTTCGATGCGGACGGCATTGACGCCGGTATCAAGATAGGTATATCCTATCTCGCGGTAACCCGTGCTTGCCCCAACCTTGAAGAGCGTCGTATCGGTGGTCGTACCCGAACCGCCTCCATACTGGCGGAACTTCACCACGTTATTAAAGGGATTGTAGGTGCTGTTCGTAACCTTTATGTCGGTATTCTGGATAATCTTACCGTAATTCAGAATGATCTCAACCTTGTACACACCGCGCACGTTGGCGGCTACGTTGACGTCAAAGTTCTTATTGTTTTTCACAACGAGCGTTGCCTGCGTACTGCCCGATACCGCATCGTAAGCCACATTGTCGGTGCTGTTGCTGACGAAATCGGGAGCATTTACGGTATGCACGGTCTTAGCAACCCTGACGGTCACCGTCTCGGTCTTTTCCGAGCCTGCCACTCCCGATACCGTTTCGGTCTCGGCTATATAACCCGCAGGGATCGAAAGATCCAGCGTATATGCACCGCCTGCGGGAACGGTAGCGGCAGAAATCGCGGGAAGGATCACGTTGCCATCCTCATCGACACCGTTCACGGTGAGCGCCACGTTTTGCTTTGCATAACGGACGGTAACAGCAAGCGATTGCGTCAGTGTTCCCGTGACCGTCTCAGTACTCGGCGCATAGCCAACGACCGCGGGAGATGTAACGCTGTAGGTTGTTCCGTACGGAAGGGATGCTTCATAGGTATCGGCGGCAGCACTGCCGTTCGGGTAATAGTAATCCACGCGGAGCGTGCAGTACTGTCTTTTGTAGGTAACGGTGACCGTCTTATCCTCGGCAAAAATGCCCTTTACTGCGGAAAGCGTAGACTTGTAGCCCTCAATCGCAGGTACCGCGATCTCGTAGCTCTTGCCGATATCGCCCATAACGGTCACGCTGTCGGCAAGCGTTTCGCCGTTTTCGTCAACGAAGTTTACCGTAACGGTATGATCGGGCATTCTGACAAGCCAGAGACCGGCGTAGTTCGTCACACGCGCCGACGTATTGAAGACCGAGAAGCTGTGCTCGCCCGCCGAAAGCTCTACCGTTCCAAAGGGAACCAGCGTCGCCCCCGCCGATAACGTCTGCATGCATAGATCGTCGTTCGTCAGCCCGTACAGTGCGCGCGCGTCGTCAATATCGAGCGTCGTACCGCCTGTGAATTTTCCCGTTGCAATACCGTTGTTCGTGTCCACGGTACCGTCGAAGTTGACACCCATATTCATATTCTGCGTCGTGCCGCCCTGTGCCATCAGCATAAATACGCGGTAGGTGCCGCCCTGTACGGAGAAGTTCTTTTTATAGGTATATACGCCGAGATTGCTCGTATCGAACGTAATGTAAGAGTTACTTTGGTTTGCCGTATATCCCTCCTTGGCGGGCGTAAAGGTGTAGTTTTTGGTATCGGAGATGTACTTCATCTCCTCGGCGGTATAGACATCGTCGCCAAGCTCGTAAAGCGATACCTCAACGGCTTCAAGGTACACCTCGGTATTGGCAAGCATCGTACCGAAGGTAAAGGTAAGATCGGCTGCCGTACCCTTGCTTGCATACGCATAGTAAAATACGCGCGTTTCGGTGACGTTTGCAGGATGGCTTTTGCCCTCTGCCGTGGTATAGCCGAGACGCGTTGAGGTCGTACCGCCCGAAACGTTGATCGTTTCAACGATACGGTCGCCCCACTGCGTTGCATTAAGGATGCCGTTATGCGAGAAGCGCATACGGAATTCGTAAACACCCGACACCTCGGGAGTAAACCGCACTTTGACCGAGTTGCCCTTCTTCAGGATCGCCGCGCCGCTTTCGGTCGTTCCGTTCGAGCCGTTGTTGACCGTAAGTCCCGCGTCACCGATGTTGAAGAGAAAATCGGTTTCGGGAAGAACGGTTTCTGTCCCGTTATCGGCTTCCTCGGGGACGTAAGCAAAATGGATAAAGGACATACTGGTGTAGGTCGCTTTCCTGTTCCACACCTTAAAGACATAGGATACACCCGCCTCCAGTGTGACCTCTCCGATATCGCGCGAGGGTGTGGCTGTAGCGTTGCCGCCGCGCGATGCCGAGGAAAGCGACTTATGAAGCAGCGTGGTTTCGTCCTCTAAAATGTAGAAGTCGGTAAACTGATTGTCGCCGCCGTTGGAAAACATCGCCGACAGCTCGTATTTACCCGTTCTTTCTACCGTAAACGGGATCGTGAAGTAGTTGATGTCCTTCCCGTTTTTGGAATAATCATAGTTACGCATCATGAACACGCTGTTCGAGGCATTTGAGGTAAGCGCGTTGGTGGGCGTGTAGCTCGTATCGAGCGTTCCGTCCGACTTCGTCGCGTTGTTGCCGATCACGTAACCGTCGGCAATCGAGCCCTTGGCGGCATCAAAGGCAAAGAGCGTTTTTCCCCAAGTCGTATCATGTGCAGCCTTCAGTGTAAGGTCGATTACGGAAATACCCAAGGCAAGGTTGTCACGTTCCGCTCCGCCGCGCTCGGTACGGAAGGAGAAGACGAGCGTGTTCGTGCCTTCCTTGAGATAAATGTCCTGCGTATTCTCGTGATATTCATTAACACCCGTCACGGCGCGGAAGGCAAGATTGCCCGGATTCGTTGCAGAATCGCCGTAGGTGTAGGTCTTTTTCCGCATAAGCTCGACGTCGGACGAGGAAACGGTCGTGCCGTAAAGCGTAGAGAAATGTGCGGCGTACTTGGCAGTGAGCGCGGTATTCTCGGTTGCGCCGACACGCCCCTCCATTTGGAAGGCGGACATATTTGAGCCGACCGCCGTTTTGCCGAGGCTCGTATTCTTGATAACCGTATAATGCAGATAACCGCCGAGCGTGTTGCCGCCGAAGGAGAAGGAGTACACGCCCGCGCGCGCCGCGTTGACGGTCACCGTGAGCGTTCCACCGCGTGTGATCACGACGGTCGCGTCGGTGCCTGCCGCTTGATCGGCGGCGTAGTAGCCCGAATGCGTGGAAAAATCGCTCGCTGTAAAGTGAAAGCTGTCGTCAAGACAAGCTGTCACGACCGAGCGCATCAGATCGTTTTTCGCATAGATCGGCGTACCCGAAATGTCGGTGTAGTCGGTCGTGAAATATTCACAAAGCTCCTTTACGCTGGTCGATGCACCGTAGGTCGCGTCATTATGTCCGAACAGGTCGCCCTTACCGTCAAAATAGAATATGTATTCCGCGCCGTCATAATCGAGCACGAGGAAGCCGCGATATACGAGACCGAATTCCTCGTACATCGTACGCGTTGCCGAGCTTCCGCCGTACATCGTCGTAAAGGAGAAGGTGCGTTCGCCGCGGAGCGCGCCCGTATTGAACTTGTTGGTGGCGTAAGAACCGCCGTCCGAATCGTATACCACGATCGCCGAGGCGTTTGCGTTTTTGGAAACGTATCCCTTCGACTGATCCCTCGCGACCGTCATGCCGTCCGACGTGTTCAGAACAATGCCGGCATATTCACCGATACCCATGATCGCACCGACCGATACGCGGCATTTCGCCGTCACAGCAGAAAGTGTCTCGGTATTCAGCACATACTGCGAGCGGATGCCCGCAACGTTGCCATCCTTGCGTGCCGAAAGACCGATGTAATCCATCGAGGAAACGGCAGAAAGAAATACGTTTACCATATCCTGCGAGAGCTTCGACGTGTCGGTACGGTTGCTTGTCACCTCGTTAAAGACACGGTCGAAGGCATCCTTCTGACGGTCGGTCAGTGCATCGTAGCCGTCAAGCGAGATGCCGAGCCGCGCAAGCTTGATCTCAAAGATCTCCGCGGCTGTCGTATCGGCAGAACAAACGATGGCATCTTGTGCCGCATTCGCACCGAGCGTATAGGTCAGGGTCGATGCGTAAGTGTTCATAGCGCTTGCCTGAACGCCCGTGCTTCCCGCATATACCGTGATACGCAGATAGCATTCACCTGATGTCGTGTAGGAGAACAGGTGTCCCTCGACACCGTTCCGCGTTTCACGCACCGACGAGTCGGCATTCGTGCCCGCCATGCCGCAGGACACGTAATCGTCGTTTGCGTCGCGAACCGACACGTACTGCACGGTGTTTCCGTAATAATGGGGTGCCCACCAGGTAACGGTAACGTCACCCGAGCTTACATATAT
>JAZLAP010000025.1:0-16217 GCA_045613265.1 Eubacteriales bacterium
ATATAGGCCTTCGGCGGCTGGGTTGAGAGAAACCCCGTCCAGCCGATGGTAATGATATTCGTTTTGTCTCCGTCTCTCACAGTGACGAGTGCGGTCGGCAACGGTGCAAGCATCGTACCGCCGCGAAAGCGAATGCGTCCCATATCAGCGACTCCGTTTCTGCATTTTTTTATCGGCAAAGGGTATTTTTGCGGACAAAACGTTCATTGCCGCCGCCGCCGCTGCCTGCTCTGCGCTCTTCTTCGTATTACCATCGCCCTCTCCGACGATGTTACCATCGTAGGCACAAACGGCGTGAAAAAAGCGGATGCCGCCGATTCGTTCTACCTCGGTCACGGTGAATACCGCTTGTTTTTTGGTTCTGTCACACAAAATTTTCAAACGAGAGCGCGCATCGGCATCCTGCGAGGGTACACCTGTACGCACGCATACGGGATCCTCGGACGAGAGTGTCTCGTACGCCTTTTTTGCCGCCGCCTTCTCCGCTTTTTTAACGTTGCGTCCCTCGCCGATAAAAGGCGGATGTCCCTCTACTATGCAAGCAACGCGGAAAACGGGATCGTGCTCGGGGCCCGATACCCCCAGCGTTTCGTAGGAAAACGGCAGACGCTTTTCCTGACAGTATTCCTGCAAAAGGTTTTTTTCGCTCTTTTGCGGCTTTGATTTTTCAAGATAGAGATCGGGATCCAGCATGCTTTCCACCACCGCCGCTACTCTGCCGAAATCATGACCTGAATCCAAGTATACGGCGCCGATAATGCTTTCGAAGAGGTCTTCCTTCACCGATGCCTCCTCCGCGATGCCGAGGGCACGGTCACCGTTGCTGAGCAAAAGGTGCCTGTGCAACCCCAGTGTGGTCATGCGCTCGGAAAGCATGGATTTGTCGCTGAGTCGGCTCTTTAACGTATGCAGTGCACCCTCGTCAAAGCGCGAGACATAGCCGTCGTTTTCGTCGCACTTACCGTACTTGTTCATCAGAAGTGTGACGATCACCGTCCCGAGGACACTGTCGCCGCAAAACTCAAGCACCTCGTTGCATCCCGTCGCGGCAATGCCGTTCTGCGCCGCCTCGTTGGTATAGGAACGGCGCGTGAACGCCTGCACGAGCAGGCTTTTATTTTGAAATTTGTAGCCGATCGCCGCCTCGATGGCGGTAATATCGCTGTCCTTCATCGCGCCGTAAGCTGCCATACCCGTTTCCTTTCATGTGTCATTCGTGCGTCGTATTCTATGCGGTATATTATATTATGCGATACGTTATGCGGTATAGCCGAAGAGAGCCGAACCCGCAAGGTTTCAGTCGGCAGAAATCTCCGTATACATCAGAGAAATTTGCTCGGAATATCCTTACGCGGCGGACTTTCCTCCCAAATCCCGAATGGGCACGTCCGTTATCGGGCGTGCCCATTCGGTTAAGACGGGAATACGGGATCACCCGTGGCAAAAATACCGAGCGAATGATAAGTCTTGCCGTCACCGTCGGGCACCATTGCCGAGAAGTGTGCATCACAGCCGCGAAGCTCATCCAGATGTGCGAGTGCCGCTTCGGCATCGGGATCGTCCTTTGCCGACAGCGAAAGCGCGATCAGAACCTCATCGGCATGGAGACGGGGATTCCGCCTGCCAAGATACTTCAGCTTCATATCGCAGATCGGGCGAAGCGCCTCAGGACTGAGGATACGCTTGTCGTCGTCGATACCCGCCAAATGCTTCAGTGCGTTAAGAAGCAGTGCAGCAGGAGCGCGGAAGAAGCGCGAGGTTTTTGCCGTGACGACCACACCGTCGCGAAGAAGCATTGCACCTGCGGGAGTGCCGGAGATCTCGCTCTTTGTACGCGATGCGGCAATGGCGGGGCATAGCTCCTCGGAAACGCCCGCCTTTTCCATCAGAAGCTCCAGCTTCCTTGTGCGCTTACCGTCGCCGCCGTTTTTCTTTTCCTCGCACGCCGTACGGAAGTATCGCCGCAGAATTTCCATTTTTGCGGCATGCACACAAGCATCGTCGTCGTATATGCAATGACCTGCCATATTAACACCCATATCGGTAGGCGAGTGGTATGGCGTTTTGCCGAGGATCTCCTCCATGATTGCGCGAAGAACGGGAAAAATATCCACGTCGCGGTTATAGTTGACGGTTGTGACACCGTAGGTCTCCAGATGATACGGATCGATCATGTTCATGTCGTCAAGATCAACGGTCGCCGCTTCATAGGCGATGTTGACGGGGTGACGAAGCGGAAGATTCCAAATGGGGAAGGTCTCAAACTTGGCGTATCCCGCCGTTATGCCGCGCTTATGCTCGTGATAAAGCTGAGAAAGGCAGGTCGCCATTTTCCCGCTTCCGGGGCCGGGAGCGGTCACTACAACCAACGGCTTCTCGGTCTCGATATAGTCGTTGCGCCCGAATCCCTCGTCCGAAACGATGCGATGCACGTCGGAGGGATAGCCGGGAATCGGGTAATGAGTATAGGATCTGACACCGATCGCGGCAAGGCGGCGACGGAAGGCATCGACCGAAGGCTCACCCGCATAGCGCGTGATGACCACGCTGCCAACGTAGAAGGAAAGCTCGCGGAAAATACCGATCAGGCGCAAAACGTCGGCATCATAGGTAATACCGAGATCGCCGCGAAGCTTGCTTTCGGCAATGTCGGCAGCACTGATAACGATGATGATTTCGGCATCGGCGGACAGGCTTTGCAGCATGCGGATCTTGCTATCCGGCTCAAATCCGGGCAAAACGCGCGACGCGTGGTAATCGTCGAACAGCTTGCCGCCAAATTCAAGATAGAGCATGCCGCCAAAAGCGTTGATACGTTCCCTGATATGTGCGGACTGCAGATTGATATATTTTTCGTTGTCAAATCCCTTTTGCACGGCGATACCCTCTTTCAATTATAAAATCAACCTATCAATTATAAAATATAAAATCAATATATATTGTAACACAAACAAGCGAAAAATGCAAGAGCGGATGCAAAACTTTCAGGATACCCTTGTTGATTCTTTTCGTTACCGTCCTCCGCGCGCAAGGTTCAATACGGGAATACCGCGCGATGCGGCATACCTGACGGTATAGGCGGTGCCGCCCTCGTTTTTTACAAGATAGGTGAGGCAAAGGTCGCTATGCTCCACCATATAACGGTTGCGCGCATGCATACACCCCGAAACGTAACGCTCATAAAGACAAACCGTTTCATCGGCGGCAGCCTTGATCCGTTCATAACAGTCACGGTCGGATTTTTGCCATTTCGCCGCCTGATCGCGGCAGGGCAAGACAAGAACAAGCCTCACCCGCGGATCGACGCGGCGCGCATATAGAACCGCTTTGGCAAAAAGCGTATCGAAGCCGAGCGCTCCGCCCGCGTAAAAGGTCGTATAGCCCTCACTTGCCTTTTGCAAAACCGTTTCATAGATGCGGCGGGCAAGGGCGGTCGTTTCTTCATAAAGCTGACGGTGTCCCGTCGCGCAGATGCTTTTCATGTTCAGGCTCTTTTCATTACAGAAGTTGCAAAAATAACTTAGCTACAGGTTGATATTGATGCATACCTATATTATAAAACTTCTTACTCCTTCCGTCAAGAGCAAACGCATATTTTTTATTCTTTTTTAAGATATCGTCGTCATCTGCGCAAAGCAAAAGAAAGCCATATTTGAAAAATATTTCGCCGAACATACCGAAAAGTATTGCATTTTTGAAAAGGATGTGCTATAATCGGAACAATCACTCTTATCAAGCATGCGAAGGAGACATACAATGGAATATATTCGCATATCCGAAGCCGCAAAGAAATGGAGCATTTCCGACAGGCGCGTGCGTGCACTCGCAGCAGCGGGACGCATTCCGGGTGTCGTGCGGCAGGGCAACCTTTATATGATCCCCGCAGGCGCACCGAAGCCGCGCGACGGACGCAACGAGCGTGCGCTACCGCCGATCACCATCACCGACATTCTGGCACAGCGGCAAGCGTCGCTTTCCTTTGAGGTATTTCCGCCAAAAAGCGGCGACACCTATGAAAGTGTGCGCGCCGCAACCGAGGCGATCGCTATTCTTCGCCCTCATTTTATGAGTGTTACCTACGGCGCAGGCGGAACGACCGAACAATATACAGCGGCGATTGCCGGCAATCTGCTTCATAAATACGGTGTCACGCCCGTGGCACATCTGACATGCGTTGCGTCAAAACGCGATTCGATCCACAGCTACCTTGATGCACTTCGTGCCGAGGGTATCGGCAACATTCTCGCCCTGCGCGGCGATATTCCGGAAGGCAACGAAAACCTGCCGCGCGATTATCGCTACGCGCGCGATCTTGTGCATGAGATCGCTTTGCGCGGCGACTTCTGTATCGGATGCGCCTGCTACCCCGAGGGGCATCCCGAATCCGGAACGCAGTCTGCCGACATTGCTTATCTCAAGGAGAAGGTGGATGCGGGCTGTCACTTCATGACCTCGCAAATGTTCTTCGATAACAATATTTTTTACAACTTTCTTTACAAGGTACGCGATGCAGGTATTCATATCCCCGTCATCGCAGGTATTATGCCCGTGACAAACGCATCCCAGATTCGCCGCATCTGTGCGCTCTCCGGTACGGCTCTGCCGCCACGCTTCCGTCAGATCGTTGACCGTTACGGCAGCGATCCTGCGGCAATGAAGCAGGCGGGAATTGCCTACGCGACCGAGCAGATCATCGATCTGTTCGCAAACGGCGTGCGCGGCGTACACGTATACTCGATGAACAAGCCCGACGTAGCGCAGCGGATACGCGATAATCTTTCCGCGATCATCCAATGAAGCCGCCGGTGATCGATGGACGTTCGCTTGTCTATGACACGCACGAGCTTTTATCCTATCTTCGTATAACGGGAGAGCCGGATGCCGAAACGCAGGCACTGATCGCGCGTGCGACCGAAGAGATCCGGGAAGCCATACAGCTCACTCTGCTCTTTTCTGTCCTTCCTCTCCCCGAGACCTTCTCATCCAAAACCTTGACGATGCGGCTTGCGGGCTGCGACCGTGCAATCCTGTTTCTGGTCTCGATCGGCGGCGAATGCGACCGCATCATACGCCGCGCGGGCAAAATTTCCGCCGCATACGGAGCCGTTACCGATGCCGTGGCAAGCGCCTTTGCAGAGGCGGCGGCAGAAAGCGTGGAAGCCGCACTTATGCACCGATACCCCCGCGGCTTGCGCAGACGTATCAGTCCCGGCTACGGAGATTTCCCGCTATCGGCGCAAAAGGATGTGTTTCGCGCACTGTCCTGTGAAAAACACGGAATTTGTCTCCTGGAGTCTATGTTAACACTACCGATGAAGACGGTAACCGCCGTGATCGGTATCGAAAGAGGAACGAACGATGAATAAAACCAAAAAATCGGAAGAAATGCAACAAACGCTTCTTTCCTTGATACAAAGCCGCCCCTTTTTCCTTGACGGCGGCACGGGAACCGTATTGCAGGCAAGCGGCATGCGCCCCGGTGAAACCGCCGAGGAATTTGTCAAACGAGAGCCGAACATCATGGAGTCGCTTCACCGCGCGTACATTGCCGCCGGTGCCGATGCGATCACGGCGGCGACCTTCGGTGTCAATCCTCTGAAGTGTGACGGATGCGAGGAGAAGATCGCGTTTGCCGTCAATCTTGCCAAAAAAGCTGCAAGCGGTACCATACCCGTCCTGCTCGACGTCGGTCCGACAGGCAGAATCCTCAAGCCCTACGGCGAAACGGATTTCGAAACGGTCGTCTCCGCCTTTTCCGCCGTCATGCGTGCCGGTGAGGCGGCCGGTGCCGATGCTGTTCTGATCGAGACACTGAGCGACCTTTACGAGGCAAAAGCGGCTTTGCTTGCCGCGCGTGAAAGCACAAGCCTCCCCGTGATCGTCAGCTTCAGCTTCGGCGCGGACGGACGGCTGATGACGGGTGGAACGCCCGAGGCGGCGGTCGCGCTTGCCGAGGCATACGGTGCGATCGCGGTCGGCGTCAACTGCTCGTCGGGACCGCGCGAGCTTGTCGGAACGGTGGCGCGTATGTGCCGTCACGCCTCGATCCCCGTATCGGTCATGCCCAACGCGGGACTTCCCGAAATGACCGCAAACGGTGTTGCCTACAACGTTTCCCCCGAAGAGTTTGCTTCCTGCATGCGAGAGATGCTTGCCGTCGGTGCATCGCTGATTGGTGGCTGTTGTGGCACAACGCCCGCCTATATCGCTGAGGTCTACCGTCTATGCAAGGATATCCGTCCGCTTCGCATCTCCGAAAAAAACGAATCGGTGGTGACCTCGGGCAGCCGTGCCGTCTATTTCGGTGATTCTACCGTTCTGATTGGCGAACGTCTGAATCCGACGGGCAAAAAAGCGCTGAAGGAAGCACTGCGCCGTTCGGATATGGATTATTGTCTCCGTATTGCGATCGACGAGGAAAACGATGGCGCCGATCTCCTTGACGTGAATGTGGGTCTGCCGGATATCGACGAAAAGCAACTCCTTTCACGCCTTGTTTATGAAATACAGGGCGTATCGCCGCTTCCGCTTTGTATCGACACGGCAGATCCTGCCGCCATGGAAAATGCACTCCGCCTGTATAACGGCAGACCGCTTCTGAATTCGGTAAACGGCAAGCGCAACAGCATGGATGCCGTTTTTCCGCTCGCCAAAAAGTACGGCGCCATGCTCGTGGCACTGACACTGGACGAGAACGGTATTCCCGCAACCGCAGAGGGACGTGTTGCCATTGCCGAAAAAATTTTAAACGAAGGAAAAAAGTACGGATTTTCGGCAAAGGATTTTCTGTTTGACACCCTGACGATGACGGTGGCGACCGATCCCGATGCCGCGCAGGTAACGCTACAGGCACTCCGCGAGATCCGCCGCCGCTTGGGTGCACATACCTCTCTCGGCGTATCAAATGTTTCCTTCGGTCTTCCCGAACGCGACAGTGTCAACAGTATCTTCTTTGCCGAGGCACTGTCAAACGGCCTCTCTGCTGCCATTATGAATCCTGCGTCGGCGGCGATGCAGCGAACGCTTGCCGCACACCGTCTTTTGTCCGGCAAGGATGCCGACTGCCGCGGTTATATCGAAGCCATCGAGAAGACGAAAAACGCCGTTTTACCCACGTCCACTCTGCCGAAGGAGGCCAAAGAAAAAAATACCGCCGACGAAAGGGACGGCACACCGCCGCTGATTTACGCGATCCTGCACGGTATGGAGAATGAAGCCGCGCGTGCGGCGGAAGCGGCTTGTACCGAAGGCGCAACGCCACTCTCGGTACTGCAATCGCTCGTGGTTCCCGCGCTCGATCGGGTGGGCAAGCGTTATGAGGAGGGCTCGCTCTTTTTGCCGCAGCTTTTGCTCGCCGCAGAAGCAGCAAAAGCAGCTTTCCGCATTTTGTCCGAAAAAATGCCCGAAAGCACTGCCGCCAAGGGTAAGGTTCTGCTCGCCACCGTCAAGGGTGACGTGCACGATATCGGTAAAAACATCGTGAAAGCCGTTCTCGAAAGCTACGGCTACCGTGTATATGACCTCGGACGCGACGTTTCTCCCGAAGAGATCCTGAAAGAAGCAAGCGAAAAGGATATCCGGCTCGTCGGGCTTTCAGCCCTGATGACCACCACCGTCCCCGCCATGCGCGACACGGTTTCCCTGCTCCGTACACACCTGCCACAGGTACGTGTCATGGTCGGCGGTGCAGTGCTTACCCGTCACGCCGCCGACGAAATGGGTGCAGATTTTTACTGCAAGGACGCGATGGAAGCCGTACGTGTTGCCGACGGTATCTTTTCCGATTGACCGGTCGTACAAACGCTCCTTCGCTTTTAAAAAGCGTAGAATGCAAACCTTTGTTTACATTCTGCGCTTTTTGTTTATAATCTGCCAGGGGCTCTCTCCGTCGTTGCAGAGCTTTGACATATGTTTGACACATAATCGTTGCCGCCGCTCGACCGTTCGGGATATTCCCGAAAAACTCCTGCCCCGATGAATGGAATTTTTCCTCGGCATCTTGACTTTGTCCCATAAATATAGTATAATTATTTAGATAGAATATAAGGGGGCAAAACGGTATGAACGTAATGGAAAATGCGGATATTTTGCGGTATATGAACGCCGTTTCTGCCTATAACAAAGGGTTCCGAGAACAGCGCGGCGTATATATCGAAACGCTTGGCTGTCAGCAAAACGAGGCGGACAGCGAACGGCTGTACGGATACGCAGAAAAAATGGGCTACGTGCGCGTTTCCGAGCCCTCGATGGCGGCACTGATCCTCGTCAATACCTGTGCCATCCGCGAGCATGCCGAAAAACGTGCCCTCTCGCTCATCGGACAGATGAAGCATAAAAAGGAGGCCGACCGCACAACGCTCATCGGTGTCGTAGGCTGCATGAGTGCCGAGGAACACCGCGTGGACGAGCTCAGGTGCCGCTATCCCTACGTGGATTTCACGCTTGCGCCGAGCGAGCTTTTTCGTCTGCCCGAAGCGTTGTTCCGCCGTATCCACCGAGAAAAACGGCAGTTTTATCCCGCCGTTGAACGACCGCCGGTAGTTGAGGGAATTCCCGTTTCGCGCAGATATGCGCACCGCGCCTACGTCAGCATCATGTACGGTTGTAACAATTTCTGCTCCTACTGCATCGTGCCGTACGTGCGCGGTCGCGAGCGAAGCCGTTCTGCCGCCGCTATTGAAGCAGAGGTACGCGATTGCATCAAAAACGGTGCACGCGACATCACACTGCTCGGACAGAATGTGAATTCCTATGCCGCCGACTGCGATTTTGCAACGCTGCTCCGCCGTCTTGATGCAATCGAAGGGGACTATGTTTTGCGCTTCATGACAAGTCACCCGAAGGACGTTTCGGATGCTCTCATTGATGCAGTGGCAACGGGAACGCACGTCGAGCCGCACTTTCATCTGCCTATGCAATCGGGAAGCGATAAAATTCTTCGCTTGATGAACCGTCATTACGACCGTGCACAGTATCTTTCCATTGTCGCAAAGCTCCGCGCGGCAAAACCGGATATTGTACTGACGACCGACGTGATTGTCGGCTTCCCGGGCGAAGATGATGCGGATTTTGAAGAAACGATGTCGCTTATCGAAGAGGTGCGCTTCGACATGATCTACTCCTTTTTGTATTCACCGCGTAAGGGTACCCCCGCAGCTTCGATGGATCCGGTGCCCGAAGACGTGAAGGCCGAGCGATTCGCGCGCCTTCTTGCGGCGCAGGACGAATACGCAAAGGAAGCGCAGGCGCGCTATCTCGGACAACGGCTGCGGGTGCTTGTAGACGGAAAGAGCAAAGAGAACGACAACATGTACAGCGGACGAACCGATGCAGGCAAGCTTGTCCACTTTGAAGCAACCGACGCAGAGCTTTACCGCTTTGTCACGGTAGAGATCGACCGTTGTCCGCCCTATTCGCTTTACGGACATATCGTAAGCAACGGCGAACACGCTCCGACAGCAGAACACACTCCGACCGTACCGAAGAAAAAATAGAAGCAAAAAAGATGCGGCGGCAGGAAGGACACGAAAATATTTTAGAAAAAATATTTTCAACAAACAAAAAATATTAAAACAGAAAAGAGGATATAAACATGACAGTAATGGAACACGCACAGGCACTGGGAGTTGCAATCAGTGAGGATCCCGTTGCCGTTGAGCTGAAGGCGGCACAGACCGCATACGACACCTGCGAGGGCTTACAGAAGAAGCTGACCGAATACAATGCACAGCGTGCCGTTATGGGCGAGGAATTCAGAAAAGAGGTTGAAAAGCAGGATCCCGTAATGCTGGAGATGGTCAAGGCACGTATCGAAACGCTTGGCCGCGAGATCGTGGCGTTCCCCGAATACGCTCGTCTTGCCGAAGCGCAGAAGGCATTGCAGGCATTGATCGCCAAGGTCAATTCCGAGATCAGCTACGCCGTGTTCGGCGTTCGTCCCGACGAGGGCTGCACACACGATTGTGCGTCCTGCAGCGGCTGCCACTAAGAAGCGCGGCAGTTGCCGCAATTTATAACCATGAGGAGCATGAGCTATGGCTGAAATTGTCGAATCGAGAAAAAGCCTCGAAACAGTGACCCCGATGATGCGCCAATATCTCGACGTGAAGGAAGAATACCACGACCACATTCTCCTGTACCGTCTCGGTGACTTTTACGAGATGTTCTTTGAGGATGCGGTGCTCGCCTCGCGCGTTCTTGATCTGACGCTGACGGCGCGTGACTGCGGCGACGGTAAGCGTGCCGCTATGTGCGGTGTTCCCTTCCACAAGCTTGATTTGTATCTTGCACGGCTTGTCGATAAAGGCTACAAGGCGGCGATTTGCGAACAGATCGAGAATCCTGCCGAAGCACAGGGCCTTGTCAAGCGCGAGGTCGTGCGTGTCGTAACACCGGGTACCGTGGTGGACGGCGGAATGCTTGACGATAAAAAGAACAATTTTCTTGCCGCCATCTATTACGAGAACGATGGCATCGGTGTCGGATTTTCCGACGTTTCGACAGGACAGCTTTTGGTGACCTATTTAAAAGGCGACGATCTGATCGCGCGTCTGAAAAACGAGCTTGCCGCCTATAAGCCCCGCGAAACGCTTTTGAACGTGAACGCCTCTGCCTGTCCCGCGATCGCAGAATATCTGACCGACGTTCTCGATTCGCTTCTGACCGACGGGTGCCACCATTTGTTTGCTCCCGAGGGGATCGCCGTCGTGCAAAGTGCGCTTGGTGACGAGGAGTGCAAAAAGTTCACCCATGACGGCGAACGTCTTGCCGCCGCCGCACTTCTTCTCTATACGAGAGAAACACAGAAATGCGAGGAATTCTATGTCCGCGAATTGCAGGTCTACCGTGAAGAGCAATTCATGGAAATCGACCAAGCCACCCGCCGCAATCTGGAGCTTGCCGAAAACATGCGCCAGAAGCAGAAACGCGGCACGCTGCTCTGGGTGCTTGACCGCACCGAAACGGCAATGGGCGCGCGCATGCTTTCTTCCTGGATTCAGAGGCCTCTGATCTCGCCCGCCGCGATCTTCGCAAGGCAGGGTGCCGTTGTCGCAATGACAAAGGATCTCGCCGCGCGGAGCGAGCTTGCCAAAGCACTGTCACGTATCATGGACCTTGAACGCTTGGCGAGCAAGGCGGTGTACGGTACGGCAAATGCGCGTGAGCTTCGTGCCATCGCCCTTGGACTTTCGGCAGTGCCTGCGGTGCTTTCCTGCCTCGTCGCGTTTGATGCGCCGCGTCTTCGTGAGCTTTACGAAACGGTTGACCGCCTTGAAGACCTTTCGTCGCTTCTCCTTTCCGCTATCACTGAAGATCCGCCCATTAGCGTGCGCGAGGGCGGCATGATCAGGACAGGCTACAACAAGGACGTCGATTATCTGCGCTCGATCGCTGAGGACAGTCAGGGCTGGATCGAAAGGATCGAAGCGGCGGAACGTGAAGCGACCGGCATCAAAACGCTGAAGGTAACGAACAACAAGGTCTTCGGCTACTACATCGAGGTTACGAAATCGCTTGTCGATCAGGTGCCCGCCCGTTACGTGCGCAAGCAAACGCTTACCAACTGCGAGCGTTACATCACGCAGGAGCTGAAGGAGCTGGAGGCAAACGTCTTCTCCGCGAACGACAAGCTTTCCACGATCGAATACGATCTGATCTGCGAGCTTCGCCAAACGATCGCTGCCTCGGCGGCACGCATTCAAGAAACCGCGGCCGCCATTGCCGAGATCGACTGCTACCGCTCGCTTGCCGAGGTTGCAGTGAAAAATCGCTACGTCTGCCCCGAAATCGATTTTTCACACGAGATACGCATCAAGGACGGTCGCCATCCCGTGGTCGAACGCTTCGTCAAGGACAGCTATTTTGTGCCGAACGACACCTGCCTTGATTGTAAGGACAACAACCTTATGCTGATCACAGGCCCCAATATGGCAGGTAAATCGACTTATATGCGTCAGGTCGCGCTCATCACGCTGATGGCACAGATCGGTTCCTTCGTCCCGGCATCCGAGGCGCATATCGGCATCGTGGACAAGCTGTTCACGCGTGTCGGCGCATCCGACGATCTTGCCGCGGGACAGTCCACCTTTATGCTTGAAATGACAGAGGTGGCGTACATACTGAAAAATGCAACCGACCGCTCACTCATCATCTACGACGAAGTCGGACGGGGCACCAGCACCTACGACGGTATGAGTATTGCGCGCGCCGTTGCCGAGTATTCGGTCGGTAAAAAGCTTGGTGCCAAGACCATGTTCGCCACGCACTATCACGAAATGACCGACATGGAGGAGCAGATTTCCGGTGTCGTCAACTATCATATTGCCGCAAAGAAACGCGGCGACGATATTATTTTTCTGCGCAAGATCGTGCGCGGTGCCACCGACGACAGCTACGGTATTGAGGTAGCAAAGCTCGCCGGCATCCCGAACGAGATCGTGCGGCGCGCCAAGGAGATCCTTCGTGACATTGAAGACAAACCGGAGTCGCGTCCTGCAAAGCAGACCGAAGCCGCAAGCGAGCCATTCGACGATGCAGATCTCTTTTCTACGCTTCGAAGCTCGGAAAACGACGAAGCGGCGGCAAAAATCCGCGCACTCGATCTCAACACGCTGACGCCCATTGAAGCCATGACCTTCCTCTATACACTCAAGCAGAGCCTTGACCGCGGTCAAATCTGAAACAAAGCACAAAAGGAAAGACCGGAACGAAAGGAGACGTAACCATGGGAAATATCAATCAACTGTCCTTTGAGGTGGCAAACCTGATTGCCGCAGGCGAGGTCGTGGAACGCCCTGCCTCTGTCGTAAAGGAGTTGCTTGAAAACGCCATTGATGCGGGTGCAACCTTCATCGACGTAGAAATACGAAGCGGCGGTGTACGGCTGATCCGCGTTGTGGATAACGGATGCGGTATGAGTGCCGAGGATATGCCCGTGGCGCTCCGTCGGCATGCAACGAGCAAGATCCGCAACGCCGAGGATCTTGCCGAGATCATGACGCTCGGCTTCCGCGGCGAAGCACTTGCCGCGATCTCCTCGGTCTCCGACGTAACGATTTTGTCAAAAGAGAAAAACGCCGCCATGGGAACGCTCCTGACGGCACAAGCCGGCAAGGTAACGGAGATATGCGAGGTCGGATGCGCCGACGGTACTGCCGTTTCGGTCGAAAACCTGTTTTATAACGTCCCTGCCCGCCGCAAATTTCTGAAAAAGGACATGACCGAAGCGATGGCGGTCGCCGCCGTATGTGAAAAAGTGGCACTTTCGCGCCCCGACATCGCCTTCCGTTTCGTTTCCGACGGCACGGTCAAGATGGAAACCGTCGGTGACGGGAACACCTACAATACGCTTTACGCACTATACGGATCAGATTTTGCAAAGAAGCTCCTTGCCGTCAATGGCACGGCGAACGGCGTGACCGTCAAGGGCTTTGTCGGCAGAAGCGACAATGCACGCGGCAACCGCAACGGACAAAACACCTTCCTGAACGGCAGATACGTCAAAAGCAAGACCGTGATGGCTGCACTGGAGCAGGCATTCACCTCGTATATGGCACCCGAACGCTTCCCCGTATCGGCACTCTATCTGGAAGTCAGCCCGCAAACGGTGGACGTCAACGTACATCCCGCCAAGCTCGAGGTCAAATTTTCCGACGAACGCGCTGTCTTTGAAGCGGTGTATTACGCCGTCCGCGCGGCACTGGAGGAGGCGGCGTTCCGCCCCGAAATGACACTGCCCACACGGACAAAAACCGAGGAAAAAGGGCGCACGCTGTTGCACTCCTTCCCCAAAAGCGAGGTAAGTCTCCGTAAGGATCAAATCTCTCTCCCCTTTGCGGATACGGCAGAAAAGACGCCCACACAAAGCAACGAGGCGCTTCCGCCCTATCTCCGCCCCAACGCATCGGAAAAGCCGACCGTGCCACGCCTTACGACGCTTTCGCCGCATCAGTCAAACGAAATATTACGGCACGCGAACGATGCCTTTACGGTCGCGGCAACGCAAGCACCTGCCGTCACCGTAGGCGCGGTCGTTATTCCCGAGGAAATAAAACAGCCTGCGCACGGCGAAGAGTCGCCCCGACCCACCCGTGCCGCCGACACCCCTGCCAAAGTGCCCGAATCCCCCGACAAATCCGCAGAAATTGACGAAGCTGACGATACCCGTCCGCTTCCGCCCTACACCCTGATCGGTGAAGCGTTTCATACCTATATTCTCGTTGAGACCGATGAAGGGCTTCTTCTTATCGATAAGCATGCCGCGCATGAGCGCGTTTTGTTTGAGGAGTTGAAGGCGGACATGAAAAAAAGCGGCAGTGTTGCCTCGCAAAGCCTGCTTTTGCCGCTCACGGTAACGCTGGATCCCGAGGCACGCGCCGTATTTGCTGACAATGCAGCTGAATTCTCCGACCTCGGCTACGAGGGGATGCCGACCGAAAGCGGTGCCTCGCTTTACGCGATCCCGTCGCTTGTGGATACCGCCGATGCCGCCGCATTGCTTTCCGAGATGTGCGATGCCTTGATGGAAAAAGGGACGAGCCCTGCCGTTTCCGAAGAAATGCGGCGTGAAAAAACGCTCTATCAGATTGCCTGCAAGGGGGCAATCAAGGGTGGACGCGTATATGACGCGGCACTTCTCCGCTATATTGTGGAAACCGTGCTTCGCTTTCCCGATATTACCGTCTGTCCGCACGGGCGACCGATCGCCATCCGCCTGACAAAAAATGAGCTTGACCGTCAATTTGACCGTCTCAAATAAAGGAAGAACAATGTTTACTATTTTAAAAACCGAAGGAAAAGCCCGTCGCGGTGTCTTTCACACCGTACACGGCGACATACAAACCCCCGTTTTCATGAACGTAGGCACTTCTGCAGCGGTCAAGGGCGGCATTTCGACGATGGATCTTCGCGACGTGCGCTGTCAGGTCGAGCTTTCGAACACCTACCATCTGCACATTCGTCCCGGTGACGATCTCATTTACCGTCTGGGGGGACTGCATAAATTTTTCAACTGGGATAAGCCTGTCCTGTCCGACAGTGGCGGATTTCAGGTCTTTTCGCTTGCCAAGCTCCGCAAGATCACCGAGGAAGGTGTTGCCTTCAATTCGCATATGGACGGTGCGCGCATCTTTATGGGCCCCGAAGAGAGCATGCGCATCCAATCGCATCTCGCTTCTACGATCGCCATGGCTTTTGACGAGTGTGTGGCAAATCCGTCACCCTATAAATATGTGAAAGCGTCGAGCGAACGCACGATTCGTTGGCTCTGGCGTTGCCGCGAGGAGATGGACAGGCTGAACGCACTCCCCGACACCATCAACAAAAAACAAATGCTGTTCGGCATCAATCAGGGCGGTACCTACGACGATCTTCGCGTGGAAAACATGATCGAAACCGCAAAGGTCCCCTGCGACGGCTACGCTATTGGCGGTCTTGCCGTGGGCGAGGAAGCCGACGTGATGTACCATATCATTGAAACGGTCGAGCCGTATATGCCACAGGAAAAGCCGCGCTATCTGATGGGCGTGGGCACGCCGCAGAACATTCTGGAAGCCGTACACCGCGGCGTAGACTTCTTTGACTGTGTCATGCCGAGCCGCAATGCACGTCACGGCAATCTCTTCACCTGGCACGGCAAGATGAACGTGAACAACGAAAAATATTTTGCCGATCCCCGACCGATTGACGAAAACTGCGGTTGTCCGACCTGTAGGAGCTATAGCCGTGCCTACATCCGCCACCTCTTCAAAGCGCGTGAAATGCTCGCCATGCGTCTTTCGGTCATTCACAATCTCTACTTCTATAACGAGCTGATGGAAAAGATCCGCGAGGCACTCGATAACGGCACCTTTGAGGATTTTTACAAAAAATACGTCAACCGTCTCGCTGAACGCAGCGAGGATTAAAAACCGCGCGCATACTCGCAGTGGGCAAAAGAACAGAGATACGGGCAGACCTTGACACAGATTCCCGATCAGTCATAACCACCGGCTAAGCCGGTGGCTTGCTCAGCCCTATAAGGGCATGTTACTGGCGGGGCTGAAAGCCCACTGAAACATTTGACACTAGCAAACTCGCTCTACTGCCACAGATGTGGCTACTATTTCGCCTCCCTTGTGCAAAGGGAGGTGGCACGGCTTGCCGTGACGGAGGGATTGTAAAAAATGCTCTCAAACAACCCCTCAGTCAGCTTCGCTGACAGCTCCCCTTACACAGGG
>JAZLAP010000026.1:0-3041 GCA_045613265.1 Eubacteriales bacterium
CTCTACGATACCGCCCTCGGCGGCAACAATGTCGGAGCCGGAGTCAACGGCTGCCTTATATTCCATACCCGGTGCCACGATCGGCGAATCGGGCATCATCAGCGGCACTGCCTGCTTCTCCATGTTCGATCCCATGAGCGCACGGGTGTTGTCATCGTTTTCAAGGAAAGGAATACAAGCGGTCGCAACCGAAACAAGCATTTTAGGCGATGCGTCCATGAAGTCGATCTTTTCACGCTCGACCTCAATAATCTCCGCCTTGTCACGCGCGATAACGCGCTTGTTCACAAAGCGTCCCTCCGCATCAAGCTCCTCGTTTGCCTGTGCGACGATATAACGGTCCTCCTCGTCGGCGGTCATGTAAACCGCCTCATCGGTAACGACACCCGTTGCCTTGTCCACGCGACGGTAGGGTGCCTTCAGGAAGCCGTACTCGCTGATGCGGGCGTAGGTAGCAAGATAAGAGATAAGACCGATGTTAGGACCTTCGGGCGTTTCGATCGGGCACATTCTTCCGTACTGCGTATAGTGAACGTCACGGACGTCGAAGGATGCACGGTCACGCGAAAGACCGCCCGGGCCGAGCGCAGACAGACGGCGCTTGTGTGTCAGCTCTGCCAGAGGGTTGTTCTGGTCCATGAACTGCGAAAGCGGCGACGAGCCGAAGAACTCACGGATCGCAGTGGCAACAGGGCGCGCATTGACGAGTGCCTGTGCGGTCATATCGTCGCTGTCGTGAATTGCCATGCGTTCCTTGATGTTTTTATCCATACGCGTCATACCGATGCGGAGCTGATTCTGCAAAAGCTCACCCACGCAACGGAGACGGCGGTTACCCAGATGGTCGATATCGTCAAAGCTACCGATTCCGTGAGTAAGACCGAGCATATAGTTAATGGAAGAGAAAATGTCGTCCTTGGTGATATGACGAGGGCAAAGGTCAAAGTAACGGGCGCGAACCAGCTCCTTCAGAGCCTCGGTGTCGCCGTTTGCTTCTTCAACGATCTCCATAAGCTCGGGATAGCGAACCTTCTCGGTCACGCCGCAATCCCTAAGGTCATAGCCGAGGATATCCTCGGGATTAACGGTGTTATTACCGAAGACCTTCACCTGCTTGCCGCTCTCGGTGAGAACAACAGCATCGTTGACTGCATTGTGCTCAATAACGAGCGCAAGCTCGGCGGTAACGCGTTCGCCGGCATCGGCAAGCACCTCGCCGCTCGTACGGCTGATGATCGGCTCTGCCAGCGTGTGTCCCACGAGTCGGGGGGCAACAGCAAGCTTTTTGTCGAACTTATAGCGACCGACAGGCTCAAGTGCGTAACGGCGTGCATCGAAGAAGGTGTTGTTGACGAGCGTGCGCGCCGAATCGATCAGCGGCGGCTCTCCCGGACGCATCTTCCGATAGATCTCCTTCAACGCCTCCTCACCGAGTCCGGTCTTGTTCTCCATAGCGGAGCGGGCACTCTCGTCCTTGGCAAAGGTCGCGGTGAGCAGATCCTCTTCACCGAAAATACGGATAATATCGGCATCGCTATCCTCGTTACACTCCTCACCGAGCGCACGGATCAGTGCGGTAACGGGAATCTTGCGCGTCTTATCAATCTTGACGTAAAATACGTCGCTCGAATCGGTTTCAAATTCAAGCCAGGCACCGCGATACGGGATCACCTGCGCCGTGTAGGTATGCTTACCCATCTTGTCAACGGCAAAATCATAATAGATACCCGGCGAACGGACGAGCTGAGAAACAACGACGCGCTCCGCACCGTTGATGACGAAGGTTCCGTTTTCGGTCATGAGCGGGAAATTGCCCATGAAGATCTGCGAGGTCACAACCTCGCCCGTGGTCTTGTCCGTTAAGCGGACGGTAACCTTAAGCGGTACCTCATAGGTAGCGTCGCGCTCCTTACATTCGTCGATCGAGTACTTGGGCTGAGAATCGATAGAATAATCGATAAACTCGATCGACAAATTACCCGAATAGTTCTCGACGGGAGACACGTCGCGAAGCGCCTCCGCGATACCCGTGTCGAGAAGCCACTGGTAACTGTTCTTCTGCACCTCGATCAGATCGGGAAGCTCCACGACCTCGTTGATCTTGGAAAAGCTCATGCGCGTATTCGTGCCGAGCTTCTTCGGGGTCAGCATTGATGGCAGCTGCATGGATAAATCACTCCATTTTCTTTTATTTTGCTATGCGCCTTGCCGTACACACCGAAAATGCGGTACACACGGCGGGCAACGACAGACCTACCTTTTATATAAAGGAGAGGCAGACGGTACCCGGCGCAATATTAACACGGACTAATATTTTACACCTCGTCTTGCGATCTGTCAATAGGTTTTTTGAAAATTTTTCTATAAATTTAGGATGATGTCCTAAAAATGATGAACTTTTTGTAAATAATAGGCGTTGATTCGCCTTTGCGCGTAAAAAGGTGAGGACGGCGCCAAGACCTTTCCAACATGATGCTCTTGCTTTAGGCGAGCGAGTGAGAGGCTTAGCTTAATGATATTACCCGTAGGGCGGGGGCTTGGCTCCCGCCGCTTCGGATGCACCGCAAAACGCAAAAGCGGCGGAGAGCTTCCTCTCCGCCGCTTTTGCACCACACAAATTTTTCTTACTTTCTTGGCAAAAAATACGCGTTTTTTATTCAATTTTCTGATGTTTCAAAAATATATTAGTTATACCACACCCCCTCGTAGACCATGTACGGAATATACATACCGTACACGGATTCTCCGTTCTCATCGAGATCGTGCAGGATGTTCCATTCGTCGGCAAAGCTGCCGTCGGCATAGGTGTACTCGCACACGTAGCTGAAATTGCAAAAGCCCTCGCCCGAAACGATTTTTCCGTCCTCGACAACGATCTTCGCCCTAACGCGGCTTGCCGCATTGACGTCGGGATCGACGTAATACTTACTGTTCTTGCGATTTGAATCTTCGGCAATATCGTCGAACGTAACGAGACGGATATCATCATAAACGCCGTCGTCAAGGATGCCGTCCCCGTTTTCGTCCACATAAATGGAGGA
>JAZLAP010000027.1:0-35095 GCA_045613265.1 Eubacteriales bacterium
ATACAAGCTCATTGCCCGTGTGGAGAGCTCCCAGTGCTCTGAAAGGAGGGCAGCAAAATCATCCACGTGCCCCCGCTCCAGCTCAAAGCGCATCAGCGCCGCCACCTTGCGTATTTCATCCAACGCATATAAGGATTCCGGATTCGCGCCAACGTATCTTCCGACAACGTCGCGCAAAAGATTGCGTGCAAGACGCCTCTGACCCGTATAGATCAAAATGTGGCGTCGGTTCAGCTCTTCACGCGTTGCCTCGTCAAGCTCCACACGCGTCACCTTGATATTCTGACGGAGTCCCGGCTTTGCCGTGATATATTTCACGCCATCGGTGACACCGCCAACCTGATCCTGCCAACCGCCGCCCGTAGACATGATCTGCTCCATAGCAAGCACGTGTGCATACAGATCGTCCTCGGTGTAGGCAATTCCCATAAACTCAAATACCGCCTTGACACAAGCCGCAGACAGGATCGAGGACGTACCGAGTCCCGAGCCCTTGGGAACGTTGGTTACCTCGGAGCGCATGATAAAGCCACCGCCGAGGCGGGTAAGAATACTGTCAAGATCGCTACCGCTTTTGGGCAGTATGCCACACGCCAGAAGGCACGCCTTTTGTAAGGCAAAGGGATCGTACGGGTCGCCCGTTTTCTGCAACGGTTCAATGCGATCGAACTCGCCGTGAACATCCATGTCGCGACTGTCAAAAACGATTTTGTGCTCTGCGATCCGCTCAAGCGAAACCTCAACCGGCTTTTCGCCCTTTAATAGGATAGACGCATTTAAAACCGTACCGCCGTTTTCGTTGCAGTAAGGCGGCGTATCACTCCAACCGCCACCAAAATTCACGCGAAGCGGCAGTTGCACGGTATGCTTGTCCTTTGCAATGCGGCAACGATCGTTATACTGTAAATCCTCAAGCGTTGCGTTCAGAATGGCACTCGAAATGGTTTTAAAGCAATCCGCAATATAACGGTCTCCCTCTGCACCGCCAAGCGCAATACCAATATAATAGTAAAGGCGCATCGTCTCGCTAAAATCCGAACGCTCAAGTCGCTTTGAGAGCCAGTTTTGCTGGATCGGTGTCAGCTGCTTTTTGCCGCCGAGAAGATGTGCGACCTCTTTGGCCGGCTTCTTCGCTCTTATCGCCTTGACAAGCGCATCCATTTGAACAAGCTCCTGCATGCGTTTATCCCACGCAATGATGGCATCGGGATCGGCATCATTGAAGCCGGAACAAAGCGATTTTCGCACGGAGGCCTTCCAAGCGTTCACATCACCGTTCCCGGTAGTCATTCGGTAAAGATCAAGTGCCGCCGCCAAAGCCTCGCGTATCGTATCGCAGGCAGGGTAGAGATTTGCCGTCCAGAGAGAATGATCCTCTCCCGACCAAAGATCCGAAACAGCCAGATGATTGGCCTCCATAAATTCCGGAAGTGTCGTCCCGAGGAAGGAGGCATTGCTCTCCAGTGTCATCTTGGGGTTGTCCGTTGTTCCGTAAATACGAACCACAAACTTCCCGTCTTTTTGCTTCAAACCGTGTAAAACAATGTTGTCGGGCACAGTTTCGTCATGGATATCAATATACGAAAGCAGAACGTTATTTCCTACCTTGGCATCATGATGCACATAGGAAACCTCAAGATAGCAGCCGTTGCCGATCATTGCCTTATCCGACAAAACACTGCAATAGCCTGCCGCATCCTGCCCAATACTACTGTTTACGCGGCGCGACCACGAGAGATCGCGATATCCTTCAATGCCCTCGTTCATCAGCGAAAGTATCTCTTTCGTCGTGCCAAAGTGTATAAATTTAGCAGGTGCGAGGCGCAAAAGCTTCATGCGATAGGGGCGAAGCGCGTGCCAAACGGCAGTACGCGCCTCTTTAAGTTCTTCGCAAAAACTCCCCTCCGGCTTTTCATTGTAAAAATCATCCAGCGTGGAATCGATCGCCAGCGGATACAAGAAATCGCCGTAAAGCGAAAGTCTTACCGTCTCATTGACGAAACGGTCATATTTAGCTTCATCCACAATACCGTCCGTAGCAATCAGATTGTAAAGTGAAGCTAACATTTTTGTGGAAAATACGATTGCACCGGTATCGATATCCACAGCATTATTCTCATTGACAGCTCCTTGACTGCGCAGGGATTCCACCGTCTGCTTGTGCAAAAACTTTGCCACGTTTCCACTCTCGCCATTCAGAAAGACGCCGTGGTTTTTTCCGGTTTCGACATTCTCCTTGAAAGAAATCGCAGCTGCCCCATTACCCGAATAGTCGATCTGCAGAGGGTTAAAAAGAAGCAAAACGTCGCCCGACAACAACAGCATTCCCTCACGGATGCGGGCGGGAACCGAGCTCATAGCAATCAAAAACTCATCGAACAGGGTGGATGCGCGTCCGTTTGGCAATTCGTGGGGAACGGGCGAAAAAAGCTTGCCAATTGCAGAATACTGCGGCACGCGTTTGGAATCGCCGCCCGAGTGAATAACCAAAATACGAAGACCTGAAAAATCCGAGCATCCCGTTTCCTCGGCGATATAACGAATGACGCCGAGCGTTGCTCCGCCGCTTCCCACGCGCTTGCCGTCCCTGTCGGGTATTACAGCAAACTTCGTTTTTTTCGGCAAAAAGCCCGCGGCTCTTCTTTCCTCGATCTGCGCTCTGAAGCCTTCTGCCTGATAAGCATTCGAAGCCGTCAGAACGATGTAATCCCAGCACGTAAACGTCCGGTTCGTTAAAGACCTGTTATAGTCCGCCCACGTATCCAGATAGGATTGAGAAAGAAAAAGCGAAGTCAGATTTTTCATGAGTCTCTCCTTTTTGTTTATTGATGTAGCATCAGTCTCTGAAATACAGATCCCTCGTGTAAACCTTTTCGATCACATCGGCAATATCCTCGTGATAACGATTAGCAATAATCACGTCGGACATGCTCTTGAACGCTTCAATATCACGAATGACACGACTGTTGAAGAAATGTTCCTCTTTCATCGTAGGCTCGTAGATCACGACCTCTATACCCTTTGCCTTGATGCGCTTCATGACACCCTGAATAGACGACTGGCGGAAGTTATCGCTTCCCGCCTTCATCGTCAGACGGTAAACGCCGACAATCTTCGGCTTTCTTGCAATGATCTGATCGGCAATGAAATCCTTACGCGTACTGTTCGCCGCAACAATAGCAGAAATAATATTCTGCGGAACGTCGTTATAGTTGGCAAGCAACTGCTTTGTATCCTTCGGCAGGCAATATCCGCCGTATCCAAAGGAAGGATTGTTGTAGTGATCGCCAATACGGGGGTCAAGACCAACACCTTCGATGATGGACTTCGTATCAAGACCACGCACGGCGGCATAGGTATCCAGCTCGTTAAAGAAGCTGACACGCAAAGCAAGGTACGTATTGGCAAACAGCTTGACCGCTTCAGCTTCAGTGGGATTCATAAAGCAGACCTTGATATCTTCCTTGATCGCGCCCTCGCAAAGCAACTCCGAGAAACGCTCTGCCGCCTTGTGAAGACGTGCATTTTTAACGGGCACACCGACAATGATGCGGCTGGGATACAAATTATCGTAAAGCGCCCGACCCTCGCGAAGAAATTCAGGACTGAACAGAATATTGTCGCAACAGTATTTTTCGCGTACCGATTCGGTAAAACCGACGGGTACCGTAGACTTTACGATCATAACGGCATCGGGATTAACGGCAATTACCTGCTCGATCACGCTTTCAACCGAAGACGTATCAAAATAATTTTTTGACGGATCGTAGTTGGTGGGAGTAGAAATAACAACAAATTCGGCTTCACGGTACGCCGATTCACCATCCGTTGTGGCAACAAGCGAAAGCTCCTTCGTTGCCAGGTATTCTTCAATCTCCTTGTCCGCGATCGGCGAACGCTTGCTGTTGATCAGTTTGACCTTTTCCTCGATAATGTCTACGGCTGTGACGTCATGATTTTGCGACAGCAAAACCGCCATGGAAAGACCGACGTAACCGGTCCCTGCTACTGCTATTCTCATATGAACTCTCCTTTATAAAATAATAATAGATGCCGCGCCCGTCTCCCGTCTCCGGAAGAAAACGCCGATCTTGGAATCGAGATACAAATATGTATCGAAGCATCGCAGTCCCTACGAGTGTTACTCCATGGCAACCCTTTGCATAAATACAAAACACAATCAGCGGTAAAACTCGTGATACCACTTCGCAAATTTACGAAGTCCTTCACGCAAAGATGTGGACGGCTTAAAGCCGAAATCCCGTTCAAGTGCCGTCGTATCCGCATACGTGATCGGTACATCTCCGGGTTGCATCGGCACAAGCTCTTTATGAGCTTCAAAATCGTAATCCGCAGGAAGCACACCGGCAGAAATCAACTCCTGCTGCAGAATATCGACAAAATCCAGAAGGTTCTCGGGATTACTGTTTCCGATATTATACACACGGTACGGAGGGATCGGCAGACCGTCGCTTCCAATCTCTTTTTCGGGTGCACAGGTCATCACGCGCTTCACGCCCTCGACAATATCGTCAACAAACGTAAAGTCACGTTTACAATTTCCATAATTAAAGATGCGGATCGTTTCGCCCTTCAACAATTTGTTCGTGAAGCTGAAATACGCCATATCGGGACGGCCGGCAGGTCCGTATACCGTAAAAAAGCGTAACCCCGTGGATGGAATATTATACAGTTTTGCATAAGAATGTGCCAAAAGCTCATTCGATTTTTTCGTTGCGGCATACAGGCTGACGGGATGATCCACTTTATCGTCGGTAGAATACGGGATCTTGGTATTCGATCCATATACACTCGACGAGCTGGCATACACCAGATGCTTGACGGGATAATGGCGGCAAGCCTCCAGAATGTTGAAAAAACCGATCAGATTAGACTCGATATACACGTCGGGATTCTCAATAGAATAGCGCACGCCTGCCTGTGCGGCGAGATTCACCACAACGTCAAAGCCCTGCTCTGCAAAAAGCGTTTCAATAAGCGCCTTGTCGGCGAGATTCCCTTTCACAAAATGCCACGTGCTTTCGGGATGTATAGCGGCAAGAGCCTCAATTTCACGAAGACGGTATTCCTTGATGGAAACGTCATAGTAATCATTCACGTTGTCCAATCCCACAATATTGACCGAGGGAAGTGTCCGCAAAAGCTCCATTACAAGGTTGCTGCCGATAAAGCCGGCGGCACCCGTAACCAGCACCTTTTTTCCGTTCAGATCCACGTTTGGTGTCAACATATTCCCATATACTCCTCTTTTACCTTTTCATAGCTCGCAAGGTTGCCAATATCGTACCGTTTACCCGGCATTTTCATTGCATATACGACCGTTTGCTTACATAGCCATGCAATATAAGAACCGGGAGCATCGGTACCGCAACCGGCAAGAATGCCCTTCTCAACGAGCTTAGCATCCTCGCGTGTATAATAATAAAACGGCGGACAACACCAGTGCGTTGCCGGCGTCGGTGATTTTTCGGTCATCTCAAGTATTCTGTCGTCTTCATCCACCGTCACAACACCGCACTTCAACAGTTTTTCTTCGTTTGGCTCATAATAGCGCATGATGCACGAGCTTTGCTTTGTCTTTGCATAACGAATAAACGCCGTCAGTGAAAAATCGAGAAGATTGTCGCCTGCGATCACAAGCATATCATCGTCAATATCGAGCGCATCGATCGCGAATTGAATATCTTTTACTGCACCAAGGCGCGTTTCGTTGGTACTCGTTCCGTCATCAACGACCGTGATGTTTTGCGCTTTCGTCCTTGCCCATTCCTCAAAATGTACTGCGAATCGGTGATTGGAGATCACAACGTATTCATCCACCGCGCCAAGCGTATCAATGTCGTCGATCAACCAGTCAAGAATGGTTTTATCGCCAACCGTCAAAAGCGGCTTCGGAAAATTCTCGGTTAAAGGATATAACCGTGTGGCATATCCCGCCGCCAGTATCATACATTTCATTTCGTTTTCTCCTTAAAGCTTCACGCCGTCTGCACTTTCGCATACATGTACCGAATATTTCCCCTCGAGTACAGGAAATGCCTTCAAATATTCGCGCGTAACCACCTCGGCAATCGACTCCTCAAAGGAAGGATCGATGAGCGCCATGCAGCAACCCTTAAATCCGGCACCGGAAAAACGTCCGCCGTAAATACCGTCGGTGCGTGTCATGATATCGTAAAGCGTTTTTAATTCGGGAGAGCCGGTCTCCCAGTTTTCGATGGACGATTTGCCGCTTTCGAAGGAAAGCCTGCCAAATGTCTCAATATCGCCGCGGCGCCACGCCTCGGCTCCCGCCTCAACGCGAGCGAACTCGGTATACCAATGCTCGGCACGCTTCATAAAATTCTCGGGGAGCATCGCCTTATAGCGATCGTAAATTTCGCGCGGAACCTCGCGCATATTAGTCTCGGCAAATTTACCGTACTCAAGACCACCGTACGCCTTCAACGCATACGCCGCACTGCGGCATTCATCAACGCGCATGTTGAACGCAGAGCCTGCAAGCGTACGCTCGATGCCCGAAAAGAAGATAGCAATTTTATACGGCTTCATCATAGGATGCGTGGGAATCAGCTCGTAGCTGTCGTCACGCGTGTCCAGATACAAAAGATGATCCTTTCGCGAATATACCTCGCAGGACTGGTCAAGCTTACCGCAGGAAACGCCCACATACTTGTTTTCCGATTCGAGCGCCGTTAGTATCAGCTCATTTTCGGAAAGCGTGATCTTATTCACCTTGCAGAGCGCCGACAAAAAGCAAATGATTACCGCCGCCGACGAGGAAAGACCGCCGATCGGCAGACTGCCCTCGATCACGCCGCAAAGCCCGACGTGAAGCGGATGACGCCGTGCAAGCGCAATCGTCGCGCCGCGAAGATAATCCGCCCAATCGTTTTCCTTTTCCTTGGGTGTCGAAGAAATATGCCACTGCGCCCGCTTGTCAAACTGCAAGGAAGACATCTCGATCACACCGTTCTGCTTCGGACGATAAGCGATGGATATTCCCTTGTCGATCGCAAATCCCGTAATTTTACCAAGGTTATGATCCGAATGTGCCCCCAGAGGACAAATCCGATACGGGCAAAAGGCGATTCCCTCAGGCTCCTTCTGATATATTTCCGAAAATCTTTCTACTGCATTCATCAAAACTTTCTCCAAATTGTTTTGTCAAGAGTGCTTTCTCTTAATTTTATTCAAATAAGGTTTCAACATTGGAAGAATATTCTTGCGGATCGACGGGAATACCAGCAGCACGACACCGTACACACAGGCGCATATCACAATACTGAGCAAATTGAACCACAAGCCCTTATGCAAAGAAATGAATCCGATCGCGCAAACCGACATCACCGCCGTCGCCACCCAAGCGGGTAGCAACTTGCCAATCGTTTTAAAGCAAGAAATGCGACATATTTTCCATACGACGATAGAATGTACCAACATGCCTACAATTCTGACCAAAGCCCTGACATAAGACAGCGTAGCAAAATCCTGTCGCACACTGAAATACACCGCCGGCAGAATGGCAATCAACTGTATAATCTGGACGATTGCGGATATCTTTGGTTTTCCTTTCGCCACCAGAACAGAACCATTATACGAATTAAAGAGAATGGCAATTGCGCTGATAAGACTCCAGATGCCCATCAGCAGCGCGCCCTCACTCCAACCATCTCCAAGCGCGATGGTGCAAAGCGTATCCTGATAGAGGAACATTCCGACTCCCATTGGAATCAGTAACAACCCCGACCAGAAGCTGATTCGGTAAAAGGTTTCGTTGAACTGCTTGTCATCATCCTGCATACGCGAAAGCGAGGAAAGCATAACCGGAACGATGGCAGCAGAAATGACACCGATGATCTGGTTCGTCATATTCATACTGGTCTTATAGATACCGAGATAGTCATCCGAAAGAACCTTTCCCACAATAAAGATATCGCCCCAGTTAATGAGCCAGACGAGAAAGGATTCCAGCATCGACCACATACTGAAGGAAAGCATGGTCTTGAGTCTTGCAAAATCGAAATAAAAACGAGGCTTCCATTTCAGCAACAACACCATAGCAATCACATTCGCTACGTTGCTTGCGATGGTTCCCACAATCAACGCCCAATAGCTCCGTGTAAACAGGGCTACGGGAATCGTAACAGCAAAGGGAACAACAAGCGTAATCATACGTACAACAAACAACGTCTTGAAATCCATTCGACGCTTGAGACGTGCCGCCTGAATACTGGAAAAGGCGTGCAAAGGCAGATTGGCACAAGCCACGATAATGGCAAGGCTCTTCCCTTCACAACCAACCAAGACTGCAATAGGGGCTGCGTAAATGCAGACCAAAAGCCAAATAACGAGCGAAAAGACAAGGTTTGCCCAGAACGCCACGTTAGTCAGCCTATCGATCTCGCCGCCCTCGTCCACCTCGTGCTGTACAATATATTTTTGAAATCCCGCATCGGCAAAAAGTTCGCAAAAGCTGATCACCATATTGACCGATGCCACGATACCGAATATCGACGGTGCTAATATTCGGGCAAGAATCATGCTACTAACAGGCATAGCAAGCTTCGCCAAAATTTCGGTCAACGTCGACCACTTCGCAGCACGGGCAATCGTATTACTTTGCACGTTCATAACCGTCCCCCGTTTAGGCTTATCGCCCCATCGCCGCAAGCACCGATGCCCAAATGCTCTTCTTTGTCATTCTCTTGTCGTATGGCAACAAAAGAAATCAATGTCAAAAGAAGCATAATATAGCGGTCGTAGTAAGTAATAACGCCAATGTCGCAAACAAGGATAGCGACCAGGAGCATAATGACAAGCGAGCTCCCCAAACGATCATTTTTTCTGCGTTTGAATGCCGTGGTGGCAATCATTACGTGTAATGCGTAAAACGCTACGAAGCCAAGAATGCCGTTGTTCATCAAAAGCTCCACAAAATTATTATGCGTGTACACACCAAAAACATAATGCGAATAGAAAAATCCGTTTCCGATAAAAGGACTGTCCGCAAATTTCTGCAATCCCACCTCAAAGAAAAGTGCGCGGTTCTGGTCGCCAATATTGGTATCAGAGGCTCCTTGAAACAAATTGAACATTTCGCCAAACCGTTCGTTTATAACCGAGAAGGCGGGAACCTGCATAATAATAACGATGATCGCAGCAAACGCCGCCCCAATCAAAAAAAGTCGTAAAAGACCGCCTTTAAAGCGCAGCAAAAGCAAAGCAAGCGTCAACAACGCCGCCAGAATCACCAGTATTGCCTTGCGGGAGCCGGTAAACATAACAACGGGCACACATATGACGATAGCAGCAATATACAAAATACGCATAAGCTTGGAAAGCTTTTTGTTTGTCATCAGCTCAAAAAAGGACAGAATGACAGGAAATGCACAGTAAAGTCCCAACATATTCTGGTTGCCAAGCTCGTCCTCCAATCGCTCGGTAGACTCTATCAGATTCTCGATCCCGTATTCCTGATACACCGTAAAAGCAAGCAGAATACCCGCCAGGATCATTGCCTGAAAAATGTGACGTACGTCGTTCATATCACGAACGGTATTCATAATCAGAATCAATATGATAGCCGTCGTCCAGAAACGATATAAGTACATATTTTTCACACTTGCCGTTGTAGGAGAATACAAGAAAGAAAAAGACAGAACAAGCCCAAAAAAGAGCATAACGATGACGAACCAGTTGACACGGAATCGCCAACGCACCAACAGATTAAAGCCGCACATACCAAGACAAAAATAGAGTCCGAGCGAAGCCAAAGAGCTATTCGAAATCGTCGAAGCTTCAAACAACACCGCCAGCACGATATAAACAGCAATCGAAAAAATTGCAAGACCGTGCAAAGTTATGGTAATCTTGCGCTCCCAAAAAGGATGCGCAAGGTTATTTTGTGTATTCATTCTATCATTTCTCCACCTTTGACTTACACGTTCTTTTTCTTCGCAGCCACTTCTTTAATGTAATCCACCCACATGTCAATAATACGGTTAAATTCCAACCTGTCGTTGATCTTATACGCCTCTTCGGAGAAGCGGCGGCGCAAGTCTGCATCCTCCGCCAATTTGCACAGAGCATTCAAAAAAGCATCCTCATCTCCCACGGGAGTGAGAAATCCGCTCTTACCGTCCTCGATCAAATACGCCGCACCGCCGCCATCGCAATCGGTAGCAACAGAGGGCAATCCGCTCGCCATCGCCTCAATAAGAGAATTGGGCATTCCCTCAAAATTTGAAGGAAGCACGTAAATTTTTGCCAGCTTCAGATAGTCCAGCACATTTTGCTTGCCAGTAAACACAACGCGGTCAGACAAGCCGTTTTCGGCAACGTATGCCCTAAACTTCGCCTCATCGGGGCCGTCGCCGACAAGATACAAACGGTAGTCGTGCTTCTCGGCAAAGCGCTTGAAGGCGCGCAGCAACATGGAAATATTCTTCTGATGATCGTCAAGGCGCGCCGTCAGCACCAGATTGTTTTCAGCATCCTCGCGATATAAGTTTTCGTACTTGTTTTCAATAAAATTGGGGATCACCTTGGCACGGCTTTGAATCTTCTTACCAAAGTACGCGGCGATCCGATCAGTCTGGAACACAAATCCTGCGGCCTTCGGATACAAAAGTTTCCTTGCTAAGCGAAATTTTTTCGACGGCGGATAGTAACGCGGCGAATTGCGCTCGCACGCAATAACAGGCACCTTTCGTCCAACCGAACAAAGTGTAAAAACGCTGTTAAATATCCCGAAGCAAACGATCGCATCAATCTTTTCTTCCTTTGCCGTCTTTCTGATCTTTTTATTGATTTCTATCATATGACGAAGAGTACCCGATCCATTGAATAACGGTAGTTGCTTCACATAATCAAATTCGGGGTAGGTTTCACTGCAATACACCAAAAAGACCACCAACTCATGCCCTTCTCTATGCAAAGCACTGATAAGATGTCGCGCAATTTTTTCTGCACCGCTAAAATGCAACTTTCCGATAACAAATCCAATCTTCATAACAGTTTAATCCTATATTATTTTCTCTTAGGGAATACCGTGCGCCAGCACTGGCAAACGAAACTTGCCGTCTTTTTTCCCCACGGCGGAGCCATAAAGCAAAACACGGCTTTGTAAAAAGGGTTCGCGGTAGAACGCTTCTTGAAAAGCTGCTTCAACGTTCTGTTTTTTGTCGCGTGATCGCCTGTCGTCTCCTCGTTCACTTCATATTGCAGAGAAGATACGCAAAGAATCTTCATTTTCCGCTTTCGCCATGCGCGAATCGTCCATTCATAATCGCTTCCGTAATGCGGAAGCAGGATGGGATGGAAGCCACCGATCCGTTTCATATCCGATGCGCGAAGAAAAATACTTCTGGTCGAGGCGCAGTTTCCAAGACTCTCGCCCTCGTTCCCCAACTTTCCGCCACCTTTCAGAAAATCAAAGGTGACCGCGCCGTCAACTTGCTTCCCGGTCTGCTTGCTGATGCCGCATCCTGTCAGAATCGTATGCGGATTCTTTTCCAGTATGGCAAGCGCACGCGCGACGTAATCGTCGGGAAACGCCGTATCATCATTTGCAATAAATATGTAGTCGGAATCGTCAACATTCGTTTTTACATACTTATACGCCTCATGAAGCGCGCCACCCCACCATAGATTTCCGTTTCCCTGTATGATCTCGGCATTGGGAAGCAGACTCTTAACCATCTCCGAGGTTCCGTCTGTGCTTCCGTCATCCACGAGCAAAAGCCTCCACTCCTTCTCGCTCTGCGAAAGAAGTCTCTTTACAAACGCCTCAGTAATGGCATATCGATTGTGAACGGCAGTTATTACATAAAGCATATTTTGTTAATAGCATAGCTATCGTTCCGCACATGGGAACGAAAACTATATTTTCCCTTCTGATTTTTTACATCCGACAGAATCACAAAAGCAGGCGACTGTTATCCTCGCTTTTTCAACATCGGATATGCAAACGACTCCGTTACCGTTATTCAGCGCTGAAAGCAATCGGTCGCCTCACCGCACAGAATATCTGCGATCCGCTTGCAGGCGAAGCCATCGCCGTAAGGATTTTCTGCATGTGCCATCGCGGCATATGCCTTTTCGTCTTCAAGAAGCAACTTGAAGTTGTTATAAATGGTTTCTTCCTCTGTGCCGACAAGCTTCAGCGTTCCCGCGGCGATACCTTCAGGACGCTCTGTCGTATCGCGCATCACGAGAACCGGTTTTCCGAGCGAGGGTGCCTCCTCCTGAATGCCGCCCGAATCGGTCAGGATCATGTACGAACGTGCCATAATATTATGGCAATCAAAAACCTCGATCGGATCAATGATGTGAATCCTATCACAACCGCCAAGCTCCTCGCTTGCGGCCTTTCGCACGACGGGATTCATGTGAATGGGATACAGCGCTTTAACGTCGGGATGCTCCTCAAGAACTCTGCGGATCGCACGGAACATATTATGCATCGGCTCGCCCAGATTTTCACGTCTGTGTGCAGTAATGAAGATCAACCGTCCGCCCTTTGCCCATTCCAGCTCCGGATGCGTATAGTCGTCTCGCACCGTAGTCTTCAATGCATCGATCGCGGTATTACCCGTGACCCAGATCGTATCAACCGCCTTGCCTTCCTTGACCAGATTATCCTTCGCTTTTTCCGTAGGAGCAAAATTGTACTGCGAAATAATCGAAACAGCTTGTCGGTTGAATTCTTCGGGATACGGAGAATAAACGTTATAGGTACGAAGTCCCGCCTCCACATGACCGATCGGAATCTGCATATAGAAGCAAGCCAATGCCGTCACAAACGTTGTTGACGTATCACCGTGAACAAGAACCACATCGGGCTTTTCCTTTTCCAATATGTCACGGATGCCGAGCAGAATATTGGTCGTTATATCAAACAAGGTCTGCTTATCCTTCATAATCGACAGATCATAATCCGGCGTAACGTGAAAGGTCTCAAGAACCTGATCGAGCATCTGACGGTGCTGACCGGTCACACAGACCACCGCTTGCAGGCCGCTCCGCGTTTTCAGCTCATTGACAAGAGGGCACATTTTGATCGCTTCCGGTCGTGTACCGAAAACCAACATTACTTTTTTCATATTGCTCTCCTTCCGTTCCCATCAAAACAAATCAAATATGATAGACGCCGGGAAGCGGACAGATGTTATGACAATCCAGGACGATCTTTCCGTTCAGCTTTTCCATGCTTTCGCGGATCTCACTGTGCTTGACCATGATAACGACGAGGTCAACGTCCGCAAGGAATTCGTCAAGATCATGATACTGGTTAGCAACAACGTCGGATGTGATGAAAGGATCATATACCTTAAGCGGCTCTGCCAAATGGCGTGCCTGGCTCTCAAGCAACTGAAGTGTGGGGGATTCGCGCATATCGTCGACGTTTTCCTTGTAGGTCAAGCCGTAAAGTCCGACACGCTTGCAGTCGGTCAGACCGTTTTCCTTCATAATATCGTGAATACGATTCAGCACAAAGCCCGGCATGCCGTCATTCGTCTTCATGGATTCGTTGATGACGTTCGTAAGCGAAGGATAATCGCCGACAAGAAACCAAGGGTCGACAGAAATACAATGTCCGCCAACACCGGGACCCGGCTGCAGAATGTTGACACGCGGATGCATGTTGCAGATACGGATGATCTCATAAACGTCCATGTTATCGTGGCGGCAGATCTTTGCCAGTTCATTGGCAAACGCAATGTTCACGGCACGGAAGGTATTTTCGACAACCTTAGTCATCTCTGCGGTGCGGATATCGGTAACCACGATGTCCCCCTGACAGAAGGAAGCGTATAGATCCTTCACTCTTTCGCCGACAGCCTTTTCGTCTGCGCCGATCGTACGGTTGTTGTGCAACAATTCATACACCATGTTGCCCGGAATGATTCTTTCGGGAGCGTGAACCAGATGAATATCCTTGCCGATGACAAAACCATTTGCCTCAATAGCAGGGCGAACATACTTGTCAATGGTGCCGGGCGAAACCGTAGATTCGATCACAACCGTGGCTCCCTTCGGACAGATATTCATAACACTCTTGACGGCAGAAACCACATATCCGGCATCCACTTTTTTGCTGAAGCTGTCGTAAGGCGTCGGAACAGAAACGATATATGTATCGGTCACCTGATACTCCGTCGAAAACTTGATTCCGGCTTTGACCGCGTCGGCAAACAGGTCGTCAAGTCCATCCTCCTTGAAGGTCGTCTTTCCTGCATTCAGAGTTGCGACAAGCTCTGCATTGTAGTCGGTACCAACGATCTCCACCCCGTGGGAAGCCATCATCAGTGCAGTCGGAAGACCAATGTACCCCAATCCAATTACGTTAACCATTTTTTATTTCTCCTTGTTGTTATTATGTTTATGATTGAATTTTTCAATAGCATCCTTCAAAGCGTCGGTATATTGCGCGGCGATGTCCACGTAGGAATAATTCTGCGTTACAAAATCGTAGGAATTGCTCCGCATCCTTTCATATTCCTCGGTCGGCATATCGATAAGCTTCTGTATCTGCAAACGAAAATCCTCCACGCTTCCGCGATCAAAGCAAAAGCCGTTTCCGTGCGAGTTTCGTTCCTCGTTTACGTGCCCCTTCTCCGAAATGACGGGACAACCGCAGCTCTGTGCATCGTAAAAGCTCATGCTACACTGCTTGGCAAAAACCGTAACGTCTGCGATCTGGTAGAAGTAGGGGAGATCCAGATAATTCTGAACCGGGTAATAAAAAATGTGATTTTGGCTGGCGTCAAGCTCTGCCTTCACCTTCGTTTCGTATTCGCCGCTGAAGTCGGCGACCACCACGACCGCCACCTCCCGGTTGCCGGCAAAACGCTCCTTCACGGTTTTAGCGAAAAGCATGCCATCCTTCGCCTCGGACATCTTACCCGTCGAAGTGATCACAAAGGTATCCGGCGGAAGGCCCTTCTCCTTCAAGAATCTCGCTTTTGCCTCTCTGTCCACACTGAACAGCAGAATGTCGGTCCCGAAAGAAATGAAGGGAGCCTGATCCTCGGGAACCCCTAAGTGGCTATGAATATAGTCGTCGTTCTGCGTTTTGATAACGGTATATCCTTCTCGCTTGATCGTGCTCGTATACAATGCTCTGTATGCAATTTCAAACAACTTGGCAAGCTTGTTTTTACTCGCCATGGCAAGCATATGCGAATCAAAAATCATAGGGTACTTCCGACGCAGCTTTTTCATTAAATACATTGCCGTCAGTGTCTCGATGCAATGCACCATGATCGCATCGGGCTTGATCTCATCGATCGCTTTGAGCAAATCCTTTCTATAATAATTTAGTCTGCCCATAATGTAACCTTTTGCCTTGATACGAACAATCTTAACGCCGGTTTCTTTTTCATAACGCGCATCGTCATTTACAAGATTTTCGCCATATTCGCCAAAAGAGTGATAAACAGGATAAATATATTTTGCTTCCGGCGCAATGATATAAACCTCGTTCCCTGCTTTGCATTGAAACTTGGCAAGCGGATTGCACTGATATCCGAAGTTGGGATGAAACGTGTCGTCAACGTGCAGAATTTTCATTTTATATTTTCCACCTTGTTTAAAAATTTTCCGGGAGTGTCAAAAGATTTCGCATATTTCTCAAGCTCTTTTTCCGTCATCTCCCACCACCGGCTTTCGAGAAGCCTTTCGATTGTCTCATCGTCGAAACGTTTTCGGATGACGCGAGCGGGATTGCCTGCCACGATCGTATACGGCTCTACGTCCTTCGTCACGACGGCGCCGGCGCCAACAACGGCACCGATTCCCACCGTCACCCCTTGCAGAATGAGGGCGCGGTTTCCGATCCAAACATCATGACCGATTCTGGTTGTTTTGAAGGGGGAAAACTCTATCTGCGCAAAATTACGCTTTAAAATGTTGCGCCCCTTATTAAAGACAGGAGAAGTGGAAACTGCGGTAAGATCGTGTGCGCCGCCGCCGATCGAAACGTTCGATGCGATCGAGCAAAAGCTACCGATCTCGGCGTGAACGACTCCCGCATACGACGAAACGTACGTATATCTGTCGATCCTACTGTAGCGTACGTTGGCATGGTGTGCGACCGACGAGGTTTTGTCCACCTTCGAATCTACAACCGTCGCCTTGAAGGATATTTTATTGAATAACCGTAATGGATATTGAAATACTACCCGCAAAAGCTTTTTTATGCGTCCCATATGAAGCTCCTATGCTTGTATTTTTTCTTTCAGCATGCACAACCGCGTTGTATCACGCTTTTATTGTTTCTGCTTTTTTTGTTCCTGACACACTCAGTGTCTGTTCCATAACATGCTTAATCGTGTCCACGTACATGCTGACACATTTGTCCTTGCAAAGCTCCGTCGTCACATATTCTCTTCCCTTTTTGCCCATGGAAACCGCTGAATCGCGATTGCCGTAAAGCATCCGAATCGCTTCTTTGAAGGACTCGGTATCGCCCGCAGCGGCATTGACACCGCACCCCACACGATCTACCATATCGCAAAGCTCACTTTTTCTGTCAAAGCAAGCCAAAACAGGACGGGATGCCGCAAGGATGCTCCAAGTTTTACTCGGTACGGAACTTTCGCCAATCCCCGGCTTGGATATAATCAATCCTGCATCGCCGAGACTGAACACGTGGCTGATCTCGGCATAATCTTGGAACGGCAACATAATGACATTGTCGATTTTTTCTGCTTCGATAGCTTGTGCTACACTTTCCTTAGCAGCGCCATCACCAACCAAAACGAAACAAAGATCGGGGATCTCGTCACGCATTTCCTTAGCAACGTCCAGTAATAGCCGCATATTCTGCGAATGACCGATATTTCCGCTGTAGCAAATGTAATACTTGTCGCGATCAAGCCCATACCGATTGAACAAAACATTGTCCTTTCGATCAACAGGGTACACGCTTTCGGTGTTCACCCAGTTGGGAATCACAACGATCTTATCCTCGGGAACGCCCTTTTCCATGATGTTCTGCTTAAATCCCTCGCTGATCACAATGATCTTATCGGCATTTTTATAGGAATAATTCTCAATTTTCCTGCCGATTTTCCATAGCAAGGAGCCTTTTTTCGTCATTTTGGCATTGACAAGCGAATCGGGAAAAATATCCTGCAGGTTGTAGATAAAGGGTACCCTTCTTCCATACTTCTCCGAAAGCTTCTTCGCCACCTTACCGCAAAGCATTCCCTGTGTCGGCGGCGTGCTAACGGCAAAAACCGCATCAATATCCTTGTACTTTTTTGCCAACTGATACTCACGAAGATTGCACCATAAATAACGCAGGGCGCGAATAATGGGATTTTTTCCTTCGCGCGGAGACGAAAAACGATCCACCGTGACGCGACCGTCGTACATAGTTTCATGTTTAACCTTACGATACGCAAGAGCCTCTTCCTTCGGGATTCCCCTGGAAGGGGTAGGACAAAGCACGGAGATCTCATGACCTGCCGCAAGGATGCCCTCGATTAGATCCTTTTCCAAGTGAGTGAAGGCGATCACCTCGGGAATGAAATACGCATTGATGAACAAAATTTTCATTTTACTTCTCCGACGGTATATCTGTACTCGTTCATTTTGCGTTTCTCTCGCGTCTCGTACTCTCGAACCAATACAAAACCGTTCTTCCGATAAAAATGATTTGCCATATCGTTGTCCACGGCATCCGTTTCCAAGGTAATGTAAGCATATTCGGCAAAATCCACCTCGTCCTTCAGCGCGCCGATCAAAGCACTTCCTACACCCTTGGATTTGATCTCGGGGTGAACGCCGATCGACGAAAGCTCCACATACTTTTCATCGCGCTTGGCTTCTCCGGGCTTTAAGAAAGCTCGCATAAGCCGCATAAAAACCTTTGGTTTTCTCAAAAAAGCGCCAAGACTGTACCATGCGAATGGAATCAAACGGCACTTGATCATATGCTTGTACAATCCACTCATATTAGATGAGTACGCTAAAAAACCAACAACCTTCCCTTCGTCATACGCCACGAGAATATCGGATGCCGTATGCGAAACGTAGGAAGCGTACATCTGCCGCAAAAAGCCCCTTCCCATAAAGGTCAGAAAAAAACCGGGAAATGTCGCCATATGAATATCGACGATCTGTCTAACTGTGTTCTTGTTTACCTTGCATACTTTTTCGATTGTCATTCCGATATCCTTAACGGCCTCCTGCCATCTCCTTCTCTTCTTGCTTAACCGTTGCCTCGTAGTCTCCCTCGTACTTCTTGCCGAGCACGGCGAAGACCGTCATAAACATCACCTTGATGTCCTTAAAAAAGCCAAAGTCCTCGATCGCCTTCAGGTTGTAGTACATCTTCGCCGGAAGAATGTCCTCAACATACACCTTGTCGGTATCCTCAGCGGCATCGAGCAGTTCCGCCTCATCCTTGTAGTAAATGCTCGCAAGACTCGTAACCCCTGCGGGAAGCAACAGCGTGGCCATCATTTCGGGCGTGTAGGCTTCCACATACTTCAATGCTTCGGGGCGTGTGCCCACAAATGTCATCGTGCCGCGAAACACATCGATCAACTGACTGATCTCATCCAAACGGCACTTGCGGACAAGCCTTCCGACACGCGTGACTCTCGCGTCTCCGCTGACGGTTACCTGCGATCCTTTGTCTGCATCCTGCACCATCGAGCGGAACTTGAAAATGCGGAATTTTTTGTTATACTGCGTCACGCGTGTTTGGCGATAAAACACAGGTCCCTTGCTATCAATCTTGATCGCGATTGCAAGAATCAAAAACAAAGGCGACAGCAAAACGAGCATGACCGCCGAAACCACAATATCAAAAGCTCGCTTAAAAAACAAGCTGATACGTTTTTTCTTCAAAACGGCATAATACTTGCGGACCTCCTCGGTCTGCATCTCTACGGGAAGCTCCTCCCATTTTTTCAATTTCATCCTATGTACTCTCTCACAATTTCCGTATAGTTGCGGATCACGTATTCCACCTCGTCGTCGGTAAGGCAGGTATGCAGCGGAAGCGTGATTTCGTTTGCAAAATGCCGATACGCATTCGGATAATCCTTGATGTCAAAGCCGAGACTCTTGTACGCCGTATGCATGGGGAGCGGCTTGTAATGCACGTTGCAGGCGATGTCGCGCTCTGCCATCTTGATAATGATCGCGTTCCGATCCTCGATCGAGATACCGGGAATGCGGGTAATATACAGATGCCCCGAGGATTCATATGCTGCGGTGTAATGGGGCAGCGTTTCCACTCCAATAGGACAGAGCGCTTCGTCATATCTGCCGATGATTTCCTTCCGTCTCGACAGCATTGCGGGATAACGGCGAAGCTGTGCGAGTCCAATAGCCGCCGCAACGTCGGTCATGTTGCACTTGTACCACGTACCGATGATATCGTATTCCCATGCACCGAGCTGCGTCTTTGCAAGCGCATCCTTGCTCTGTCCGTGCAGAGAAAGAAGCTGAAGACGCTTGTATATATCGGCGTTGTCGATACCGGGAATATCACGCCAGGTCAAAGCACCGCCCTCGGCGGTCGTCAGATTCTTGACCGCATGGAAGCTGAACGAGGAAAAATCGGCAAGGCTGCCACACATTTTGCCGTCTCTGCTCGCGCCGAACGCATGAGCGGTATCCGCCAGCACGGCGATTCTGCCGAGTGCGGTCTGTATTTCGGAGCTTGGGCGGAAGAGAGCCCGTTTTCTTTCCACGATGGCAAAAATGCGGTCGTAATCGCAGGGAATGCCGGCGAGATCCACAGGAATGATCGCCTTGGTTTTTTCCGTGATCGCATCCTCGAGCGCATCATAATCCATCTCCAAGGATCCAACCTGCGTATCCACAAGAACGGGTGTCGCCCCTACGTGGCAAATGACCGAAGCAGAAGCCGTATACGTGTACGCAGAGGTGATCACCTCGTCGCCTTCTGCAACGCCGAGAACGCGAAGTGCCATCTCGGCACAGGCGGTTTGTGAATTGAGGCAAACGCATTTTTCGGTACCCACGTACGCCGCGATCTGCGCCTCAAGCTTTTTCGTTTTCGGTCCGGTGGTGATCCAACCCGAACGCAATGCCTCAGCAACCTCAAGTACCTCGTCTTCCGAAATATCGGGCGGGGAAAAGGGGATGTTCATCATCTTTTCTCTGTCTGCCATTTTGTCCTACAACCTTCCAAGCATCAATAAAATTTTCATGGGAGCCGATCCGGTCTGTAGAAAAAAGCCTCCGACTCCCATCTAATTTTCAATCTTTACACACTTTAGCAAACGCATGCTGATAAGATTATACCACTATATTACATACTTGTCAAGAGTTTCGCAGGTTTTAATTCATCTTTGTTGTAACTTCTGCAAAAAAATTGTACATTTGTTCGTCAAAAATCCTTAACATATTGTCTATAAATTTACGCGCCTGCCAATTTTTTTGGTACTTTTGACGCAACTCCGAAACAATTTCAAAGGCAAACACAGCAACGCATGCAGCCGCAAAACGCAGAAAAGGAGCAGAGACTTCTCTGCTCCTTTTGAACCTTGAAAATATGGATATTTTTTACCTTTTAAGGAAAGTCGAACCTTGCCCGCTTGCTTTTCAGGAAAGCTCATTCAGCAAAATATCAATAGCGCGCAGGTTATACCCTACCTCATCCTCCGGACAATCGAGTCGCCCGTTCCGATACAGGACGAAACGGAAGTAAGCGGTTGCCTTGAAGATGATCTTCTGCAGCTTGCACCACGAATCGTCCTTCTTCATCGGATCGCCCGTCGCCTCGTAATTGGCACCGTAACAATTCTGACAAATGCGAAGTGCCGCACAATCGCAGCAGGGAGACGGAAAATCCTCCCGAAACAATTCGTCACGAAATTCAAGCGAACGTGCTGCCGCCGCCCGTTCCTCGCCGAGCGTGACCGGCATGAAAAATTGACACGGGTAGGCGATACCGTCCACATCGTAAGAAAACATCTCTTCTCCCGCACCGCATTGACGAAAAGACTGATCGGGTGCCGCAGAAGCGATCATCTGGATGGGAACGTTCAGAAGCTGACAGGGTGCAATATCGGGATGCGCCAGATAATAGTCGATCAGCTTCATCAGCTCCCGTTCAAGAATCGCCTCGTTTTCGGGATTCGACCAATCGATGTCGTACGCCAGATTGCAGGTAAAGCGATAACCGTTCTCGTGCATAAAAATAATGCCGTCCGAAAGATCGGGAAGCGTTTCGGCAGACACCGTCATCTTCATCGCCTGCGTCGGCCAGGTTTTTGCAAAAAAATCGACGTCGATCCGATCAAAGCTGTTGCTGCGATTCGTATCGTGCATCTTTTTGTTGCCGTCGAGCGACAATCCGCAAACAAAAATATCGGCGTGCGTTCTCAGCCATTCCTTGACCTCGCCGTGCACCATCGTACCGTTTGTGGTTGCCATAAAGACCATCATTTTTTCGGGATAAGTCGTTCTGGCATAGTACACGCTCTCGCGGATCAGATCGAATTTCAAAAACGGCTCTCCGCCGAAAAAATCAATTTCGTACTCGTCGAAGTTTTCGTCGTCATCCAATGCCTCGTCAAGAATCTTCTTAACGAGAGGAAAATCCATTTCACGCTTCGACTTGTTGTTCTCATAACAATACGAGCAACGCAGGTTGCACGCCTGCGTTACCGTAAGTGTTATGATCTTTCTTCTTTGATCCGCCATTCTCAGAAAAGTGCCGAGCAGGTGGATTTACATGCCGCCTGGCAGGTGGAGCCGCAATGACCGCTGCAGTTGCTGCCGCAGTCCTTCTTCGTGTGTACGTTCTTGTCGAGCGCCTTCGGCGTTACATCGTGCTCGAGAAGCGCGTCCTTCAGAATCGCCTTATCCTTCGTAGACAAAACAAACATGATCTTCACTCCTTCGTTTTTGTTCCGTATCGTAACGGATTCTACCGCTTGCATTATAGCACCATCCAGAGGCTATGTCAATACGTTTCATACAAATCTTTGCGTAACAGGCGCAAAACTTTCTTTACATCACACAATTTTCACACGCTTTTCACATCGGAATCGTTTACATTCTGTTCATACTGTGGTATAATAGCGAAGTAAAAACGCATGGTATTCCTTTTTGCCGGATTCCGACATTAAAACCAAAGGAAAGCGAGTGATACGGTGTCATTCCTTGAGCAACTGATCAATATCCTTCGTTACAAAACAGCCGAGGTGCCAAAAATGGGCTCTGCCTTTCACCTTCTGTTCTGTGCACTTGCCATTGCTTTATCGCTGGCACTCGCCGTGAGGCAAAGGAGCGCGAGCGACAAAACCTTCAGGCGAATCGTTGGCGTGGCATGGTGTGTAATGGTCGTCCTTGAAATCTACCGTGAGATCGTCTATTCCTTTTCGATTGGTGAGAACGGCATTGTCTACGACTACGCATGGTGGCAATTCCCCTTCCAGCTCTGCGCCACGCCGCTTTACGTATACCCGCTCATCTTCCTTCTGAAGGACTGCAGGCTTCGCACCGCTGCCGTTACCTACGTCGCAACCTTCGCCATGTTCGGCGGTCTTTCCGTCATGATCTATCCCGGAGATGTTTTGACATATATACTTGGCATCAACATACAGTCGATGATCCATCACGGCCTTCAGGTCGTTATCGGCATCTATTGCGCAGTCTATTACCGTAAGCGCTTCACGCACAAAAGCTTTCTTTCCGCCATCGGTGTTTTTGCGGTGCTGGTATCTGTCGCTATGATACTGAATATCGTAAGCCATCACTTGTTTCTCCACTTTGGCTCGGACGAAATTATGAATCTTTTCTTCATCAGTCCGTACCATCCGTGTACGCTTCCTATTCTTTCCACGGTGTATACGATGGTACCCTATCCCGCTTTCCTCGCCATTTACATTGTCGGCTTTTCCCTGATCGCCGCCATATTCTTCTACCTCTACAGGGGGCTCGCGGCAGTGGCACGCAAGAGAAAGGCTTCCTGTCATGCGTAACAATTCACAGGCTCATACCGTCAGCTCTGCCGCCTTTTCTGCGGCAGAGCTTGTCTTTCTTCTTGCCATTCAACTGACACACGGAACAGAAAACCGCATTCTCTGTGTCCTGTCGATCCTGCTTGCATTCGCCTTTTCCTGTATATTTGGCAACCGATCGCGCGATGGCTTGCTGATTTCCTTCGCGCTTGCCTTCACGCTCGTCGCCGATGCGATCCTGCAATTCACCGATCCGATCCGGCGTCTTCCCGCCATGCTTTTCTTTGCGGTAACGCAGCTCTTATACGCCTTTTATCTGTTTTCGAAGCTCACGAAGCGGCAGCGTACACGCCAACTCATTCTTTACGTTACGCTTGTAACAGCTGCGCTTATTTTGACCGCTGCCGTCCTCAAAAGCAATACCGATGCCCTCAGTATGATCTCGCTCTTCTACTACGCAACACTTGTCGCAAATATCTTCTCTGCCTTTACTTCACGGCATTCGCTGATATTTGCATGCGGTCTCGTATTCTTCATCCTGTGTGATACGCTTGTCGGACTTGACGTCATGATGCAGGCATATGTCCCGCTTCCGCCCGACAGCCTCCTTTATCGGCTCACGCACACTTACATCAACCTCATCTGGCTCTTTTACGTCCCCGCGCAAACGCTTATCGCGCTCTCCGCCGCAGAACGGCGTGCTCCATCCCGTGAAATAGCACCAAAATGCAAGTTTTGATTCGCAATGTTGCAAAATTCAGAAAAACTTGCTTTTATATCATTTTTCTTTCGCAAAAACTGAAATTTTCAAAAAAAATACTTCAATAGCGGTTGACAAACAGAGTCGAAGTGTGTATAATATTATCATATTAAATAAAACGAAAAGCGTTTTGCCGACATTCGGTACGCTTTCCGCATACGGAGGTAAGTATGAGCTTTAAAAATCCCGCACTCAACGAGCTTATGGCGCGCGTAGAAAAGCGCAATCCCAACGAGCCCGAATTTCACCAGACCGTCAAAGAGGTTCTGGAGTCGATCGAGCCTGTCATCGAACAGCGTCCCGACTACATCACGAGCGGTGTTCTCGAAAGAATGGTAGAGCCCGAAAGAATCATTAAGTTCCGCGTTCCGTGGGTGGACGACAAGGGCGTCGTTCAGGTCAACCGCGGCTTCCGTGTTCAGTTCAACTCGGCAATCGGTCCGTACAAGGGCGGTCTCCGCTTCCACCCCTCGGTCAACGAAAGCATTATGAAGTTCCTCGGCTTTGAGCAGACCTTCAAAAACTCGCTCACCTCGCTCCCCATGGGTGGCGGTAAGGGCGGTTCCGACTTTGATCCGCAGGGCAAGTCGGATGCAGAGGTCATGCGCTTCTGCCAGAGCTTCATGACCGAGCTTTCGAAGTACATCGGTGCAGACACCGACGTACCCGCAGGCGATATCGGTGTCGGTGCACGCGAGATCGGCTATATGTTCGGTCAGTACAAGCGTCTCCGCAACGAGTTTACGGGCGTTCTTACCGGCAAGGGCATTACATACGGCGGCTCACTCATCCGTCCCGAGGCTACCGGCTACGGCGCCGTTTACTACACGGTCGAAATGCTGAAGCACTTCAAGGACGACATCAAGGGCAAGACCTTTGCCATCTCGGGCTTCGGTAACGTTGCGTGGGGTACGGTCAAGAAGGTTACCGAGCTTGGCGGTAAAGTCGTTACCATCTCGGGTCCCGACGGTTATATCTACGACAAGGACGGCATCGTAACCGAGGAGAAGATCAACTACCTTCTCGAGATGCGCGCATCCTGCCGCAACCGTGTTGAGGATTACGCAGACAAATTCGGCGTTCCCTTCTTCAAGGGTGAAAAGCCCTGGGGTGTCAAGGCAGACATCATTATGCCCTGTGCAACCCAGAACGAGGTTGACATGAAGGAAGCCGAAATGATCGTCAAGAACGGCATCAAGTACTACGTTGAGGTCTCGAACATGCCGACCACCAACGAAGCCATCGCTTACCTCAAGAAGAACGGCGTGATCGTCGCTCCCTCGAAGGCGGTCAACGCAGGCGGCGTTGCTACGAGCGGTCTCGAAATGAGCCAGAACACGATGCGCTATTCATGGTCCGCAGCAGAGGTCGATGCCAAGCTTAAGGACATCATGAAGAACATCTTCGAGGCTTCGGTCAAGGCTGCCAAGATGTACGGTCTCGGCGACGATCTCGTTGCCGGCGCAAACATCGCAGGCTTCATCAAGGTCGCAGACGCAATGCTCGCGCAGGGCGTTTGCTAAAACACAATAACAAAGCGGAATGTAAACGTTGCTTTACATTCCGCTTTGTTTTATACGCTATAGCTTTGTTTTCTTGAAAATTCCCAAAAAGCTCTTGACAAGAAAGCATGTCTGTGCTATACTAAGTGTGCTACTTCGAATAGCACACTTTTTCGTTCTGCAGGCGAAAAAGGGAATCACACAGTCGGCATGAAAGGCGGTGACGCGCGTGTTTTATATTGATCCGACGGTAAAAACGCCGATATACGAGCAGATACGCTCCGAGATCCTCGGCATGGTCTCGCGCGGCGAGCTGACTGTGGGAGACAAGCTACCGTCGATCCGCACACTGTCCGCCGAGATCGGCATCAATGTCAATACCGTCAAAAAGGTTTTTGCGCTTCTCGAAGCCGACGGTGTGATCGAAACCGTCACGGGAAGCGGCAGCTATATTGCCGCCACCGCGCACCGTAACGAGCAGCTTCTCGCGCGTGCAAGAGAGGAGCTTCGGATCGCGGCAATGCACGCAAGAAATGCAGGGCTTTCGCTCGACGAGGCAATGTATACGATTGAAACAACCTATAAGGAGGACAAGAAAACGTGATCTCCATCAAAAATCTGTCGAAGTCCTTCGACGAAAAAACCGTGCTTTCCGATATCTCGCTTGATATCCGCGACGGCTCGCTCTTCGGGCTGATCGGCTGCAACGGTGCGGGAAAGACTACGCTTCTTAACGTGATCTCAGGCTTTTACACACCGTCCTGCGGCAGTGTATCGGTCAGCACCGGAAGCGGTGCCTGCAATCCCTACGACAACCCCGAGGTAAAAAAGGAATTATTCTATCTTACCGACGATATGTATTTTATGCCGCACGCCACATTAAGTGACATGCGCGACTACTATGCAGGCTTTTATCCCACGTATAGCGATAAAAGCTTTGCCGCTCTCTGTGACCTGTTTGCGCTATCGACCGACAAGCCGCTCCACACCTTTTCAAAGGGCATGAAGCGGCAGGCATCGCTCTGCATCGCGCTCGCGAGCGGTGCAAGAACGCTTCTCCTCGACGAGACCTTTGACGGACTCGACCCCGATAAGCGCCGCACCGTCCGCAGTCTGCTCGGCGAATATATGTTGGAAAAGAATGCAACGGTCGTGCTTTCCTCGCATAACCTATTCGAGCTGGAAAGCATCTGCGATACGATAGGCATGTTGAACGGTACGCGTCTTGCCTTCCACGGCGATGTCGAGGAAATGAAATCGCGCATCTTCGGCTATACCGCCATTATTGCAGGCAACTGCCCCGCAAGCGTATTTGACGGACTCCGCGTGCGTTCGCTCACGCAGGACGGCAGCATGCTTACCTTTCTCAGTGAGGAAAACGAGGAAACCCTGCGAAAGCGTATTGAAGCGCACGCCACTCTGCGCAAAATGGAAGCGCGCCGTCTGAATCTGGAAGAAATCTTCGATTACGAAATGGAGGGACAAAGCCGTGAGATCACGCACATCTTCTCATGAAACGGTTATGCACACGCTAAAAACCACGTGGCAAGGCTACGGAAAGGGGATGATCCTGCTCGCCATCGCCTTTTTCATCGCCGTTGCGGGTACGGGCTTCTGGAGATGCCTTCCTTTCTTTCTCTCTTCCGAGGTTACGCGCTACGCCTACATCCTGATGGACGGCTTGGTCGCCTTCGTGCTTCCCGTCCTACTCCCCGTGATCGGTGCCGCCGTTGCCCTTTCGCTCTTTTCCTTTCTGTTTTCGAAGCGCAAAGCCATGCATGTCACGCTGTTCGGCGGCGACCGCATACTGCTTTTCTGTGTTCGCTTCCTGTTCGGTGCTCTGTCGCTCACCGCAATGCTGTTCCTTTCGCTTCTCGCCTCTTACCTGATTTCAAGCTTCGCCTTCGGCTTCACCGCCATCGCCGCCCGAAATTACGTTTATACTTTCCTCGCGCTCACAGAAACCTTTCTGCTTCCTTATACACTGACAGCCCTCTTCGCCATGCTTTCGGGGCGCCTTTCCGAGGCGTGTGTCAGCTCGCTTATCGCCCTTTTATTGCCCGAGGGACTGACTTTGCTCGTGCGTAATTTCGCTTCAAACTTCCTGTTTGGCGCATTGACAAACGGCGAGTTCTTTGCCGAAACGGCATTCACGACGCAAAGCAGCGTATCCTTTGTAAAGCCCTTCGGCTATACCGACTTATTGCCTCGGTTTTACGTCTGCTATAACAAAAATATCACGGCGGAGGAGATCGCCGCGAATTATCCCGTTTTCTACGCAAAGATCATCCAGTACGCAGTCATCATTGCCCTTTTTTCGGTCGCGGCAGGCCTGCTCTTCAAAAATCAACCGATGGAGCACATTGAAAAAAGAAATGTGCGCCCCTACGTGTCGTATACGGTTGCGGGATTATCGGCGGCAGTGCTTGCCTCCTTCCTTGCATGGATCCCAAATCGTGTCGTCGCGGTCATCGCAGTCATTTTCGCCTTTCTCGTCCTATTCTTTTTCTTCCTCTCCTTTTACAAAAAGGGTTTCTCCGGCTTCCAAGCCTCCTGCAAGGTCGCCCTTCCCGCAAGCGGCGCACTTCTTATCATCATGACGACCTTTCTCTGCGGCTTTTTCGGATTTTCGTCGCGTACGCTTCACTGGTCGGAAATCGAATCGGTTTCCATCGAATACGTTGGCATGTCATATCACCCGACGGAATATAGCATAGGCGGATATGGAGCCTCCTACACCGTTTATCCGCGCGTGCAAGGCAAGCTTATTGAGATCACAAACCCGAACAATGCATGGAAGGTGACCGAGATACACAACGCTATTATCGCCGACGGATACTGTGCAAAAACCAACACCGTTCCCGAAAATGCGAGCGACACCGTCGTGGGTGCAAACATCACGATTCGCTATACATTGAAGGATGGCTCCAAGCTGATCCGTACCTACCCGAACCTCAAGCTATCAACGCTTGCGCTTTTGCCCGAGCTTGACGAAAAGGCAGACTACCAAGCCGCGATCCTCGCGCTCTACACGCCGTCGGACGAACTTCCCGAGGGTACGGACGGCGGTATCGAGATCCGATCCGAAAACCACTTCTATATTTCGGGCAACACGGGCGACAATCTCGTTAAGGTGACACTGAACGACACCGATATGCGGACACTTCTTGCCGCTATCCGTAACGATAAAAAAAACGAAAAGGCTGCTAAACGTTACTTCCCCGAGGAGGACTGCCTCGGCATCCTCTATTTTCCCGATCCCGGCTACACAAGCATCTTGCACGATGAAACCATGACGCGCGCCTATATCTACGCCGGCGATGTAAACACGATCAATTTCTTGCGCGAAAAAGAAATGTATGACGTCTTCACGAGAGGCTACACCGTCAAAGAATGCACGGTATACGAAATGCCGCTCGTCATGAACGAGGATCGCTTTGACCCCGTCTATTCACGCGTATTCCAGCTGACCGATATAATCGTCGTTCCCACCGAAATGACAGAAAACCCGATCGCACTCAGCGACGCGGAGCTTTCCCGCGTATTGGACAATGCGCGCGCCGTTTACTTCGTCAAGGATCACGGATACCTTTTGCAGCTTCGCATCACCGACGCCGACGGCAACTGGCTTACCGTCTATAAATTCTCTCCGAAGGAATAAAGCAAGGGAGACGGCTGCATGCGTGCTGCCGTCTCCCTTTTTCTCCATTTTATATGCTTTTGATTCGTTTTCCCTTGTAATATACCGCAACCGACGAATCGGGAACGCCGTTTTTGTCGGTTACCGTAACCGACAAAACGTCACCGTTCTTCACTTCTGCCGTCACCGTTCTGCCGCCCCTTGCCGCAAGACGGAAGGAAACGTCCGCTCCGTCGGAAAATGCGGGAAGAAGCGTGATCCTGTCGCCGTCACTTTGTAAAAGCATCTCGTTCGCGGCAGAAAGGAACATGCCTGCCGCCGTACTAAACCACGGACGGTAATGCAGACTCTCCTCATTCATTTCAAACATCTCGTTGAACGCGCCGACCGAATGATACGCCTGGCGCAGAGCGACGTATGCCTTTTCACTATCACCAATACGCGCATACGCCTCTGCCTTCCACGCAGCATACCACGGATTGATCCCCTTGCCGCCACAATCATACATGTTCCCGAACGCTCCGCCGTTTTCCTCAAAATCCATCCACGCCGCCGCGCGCTTCTCGTCCGAAGCATCCGTCACGCGGAAGGGGTAAACACAAGAATAGACGGCAATACTGCGATCCTTGCAGCCCGGATACGGAATATACCTACCGTCCGACACGGGAAGGCTTTCGCGTAGCCTCCTTGCCGTTTCAGCGCATTCGTCGCGGTACTCCCGATCGGTTTCGAGAATGTCCGCGGCACGCACCAACACCTCCAACGTGTTAATGACACCACAAGTAGACATAAAAGCATTCTCAATCGATGAGCCAAGCCGTTCAAGATCGGTACACTTACCGAGATACACCCGCGCACCGTCTCTGTACAGCATGTGCCTCGTATAGAATTTTGCAGCGGCGCGAATCATGGGGAAATTCAGACGAAGCGACTCTATATCTCCCGTGTATTCATAATAATCAAAGGCACCAATCGCCACCATTGCCATATGAAACACATGCTCGTACCAATGTCCGGGAGGCGCAAGCTCGTTTCCGTATTCGCCACTCTCCCATGAGAAATGTACGGCGTCACGCTTTGCGTGATCGTGACGGGATATTCCCGCCTCGTAACACAGTCGACGACGGTATTCCGGCACGCGCACGGCAAGCTCGCTATGACACGAGCCGATGAGTCCAAGGAAGGAATAATACTCGTCGAAGCCGAAATAACGCGCATCCCAATGCACGTTGCTGATGCCGACAGGAATTGAATAATGCTTCGTCGTGTAACAGCGAAGCGCATACAGAGCGCTCTTGTAGATCGCGTTAAGGCGATCGTCACCCGTCCGCACGTAGCCCTTCTGCATATAGGCATCGGCAAGCGCCGCATTTTCGGAAAATAGTCTGTCAAATCCCTTTCTTCGAATATCGGCAAGATAAGAGCGAACGACGGCGCGTGCATCCTCGCACATAAGATCGTCTTCAATGCAGTAGTAGAAGGCAACCCTCTCACCCGCCTCGACTTCAAAGGTGAGATTTGCCATCCCACCATGCGTATAGGTCACGGTAACGGGACGGTCAACGTAATAGGCGATATGCCCCTTATAAATGTCCTGACCGAGGTAAGTAAAATCAAACCAAAGCGCATCTCTCTCCTTATGATGTCTCTCCGTAAGATAGGGACGGAATTCCGCCATATAATCGGGAACAATACCCACCGTATAGGAAAAGCGCCGCTTACCCGTAAAACCGTCAAAGCACTTTTCAAGTGCGTAAATACAGGCATCGTACGGCACGAACGCGCGGCTCTCGACCGTCACGCCGTCCGCATAAGTAACGCACGAGGAAACACTCGCGCTTTCCTCTGTGAGTGTCTGTGTAAAGCTTGCGATCCCACTTCCCGCAGAAAAGGTGAACGCCGCAAGCGGAACCAGATCTGCATGCTTCTCACGGCGTACGGGAAGCCGCCGCCCTGCGCGATATACCGTGCCGCTCGGTGCCTCAACCCTGACACCCTCGGTCTGCCCCCGCTCTCGGTACGCCTTGCGGCTAAAAGAAAGCGTGCCCTCACAGTCGAGGTAAAGCGCAATATCGCCGTTACCGAGCAGAGGCGGAAAATAATCGCTCCGCGATTCATTCGAACAATAGGTTGCCATATCGTTTCTCCTGTCAATGTACTTTACTTTATTGTAACAGAAAAGCATTTTACTGTATATGTAAAAAATTCGCATGCACAGTTCAAAATTCCGCATACCGATTGACAACGCAGATGCGCGTTTGCTATAATATTGGCGTTAGCATAAAGCGATCTGCCAAGGAGGGGAAAGCATGATCCGATACTACGCCGACAGTACGCGCGAAATCTCGGTGACCGAATTTGGACACACCCGGCATTTAAAAGAAAAAACCGTACCTATGCGTACGCGCAGCGACTATATCCTGCACCTCGTCGTGTCGGGCGAACTGCGCTTTATGGGACAAAAGAGTCTCACGGGCGGACACGCACTCCTGATCGTCAAGGGCTGCCGCCACGCCTTTACGGTACACCCGCCGTACGAGCACTATTGGATCGCCTTTTGCGGCGGCGGCGTACCGTCCCTTCTCCGTAGCTTCAACATTGATCCCGAGATGCACGAATGCTTCGTGTGTCGGGATTTTGATCGCATTCTCGCTTTTTTTGAAAAGGCATTTCTCGCCGCCACGGATGCAAGTGATGACGGTTCTGCACTCTCTGCGCTCCTTTCACTTCTTCCGCTTTTGTCGACACAGGTTCGCATTCACACTCCACAGACCGAGGATGCCGTGGCGGCCGCAGAGTTGTTCATTCGCCGCAATATTCACCGCGCGATCGCAGTGGGAGAGATCGCCGATTGCGTTCACCTATCAGCAAAGCATCTCTGCCGACTCTTTATCAAGGCGCACGGCGTTTCCTTGAAGCAATTCGTTCTCCGAATCAAAATGGATCATGCCACCGATCTTCTGGCAAATACCGACCTTTATATCAAGGAGGTTGCCGCAAGTGTCGGCTTCCCATCTCAGCTTGCCTTTTCTGCGGCATACCGCAAGGCACGCGGTATGTCTCCGACCGAAGCGCGGAATTTGGCAAGAAAGTCCGGCAAACGAACGTAAAGGACATTTTTCTGCAAGGGAAGGAACGTTTGCTCATAAGCGCAAAGGCATGTGCCTCGACATTCCTTAATATTAAAAAGCCGAAGGGGTGCAAACGTTTGTTTGCATCCCCTCGGCTTTACGTTCTTTCATTTTCATTTGAGAAGTCTGTAACGCTTTTTGATTTCCTAAAAATTCGAGAAAAACACATAGCATAAGAAGCCCGTACAAGATACGGCAGCCTCTTCTCCATTCACTTCTTATACGGATTTTTCGCCTTAATGGCGGTATACATTTCGATGTAACTCTCATGCCGTGACAGAGCGATCTCTCCGTTTGCCACCGCCTGCTTCAAAGAACACTCGGCTTCCTTCGTGTGCGTGCAGTCGGCATAACGGCAGACACCGCGATACCGCGCAAAGTCGGGAAAGGTGTCAAACAACGCATCGAGCGGAAAGAAGTCGAAGCGCGTAAAATCAATAAGGCTGAAGCCCGGCGTATCGGCAATAAAGCCACCGTTCTGCGGGAACAGCTCGACCTTGCGCGTTGTATGCTTGCCGCGCTCGATCCGCTCGCTGATGCCGCCCGTTGCCAGTGAAAGCGACGGAAACAGCGCGTTAAGAAGCGTTGACTTTCCGACGCCGGACGCGCCGGCAAAGGCGAGAGATGCCCCCGAGGAAAGCTCCTTATTCACGTATTCAGAAAGGATCTCCACTCCGTTCCCCGTCTCGGACGAAACCAAAAACGCATCGTATCCTGACCTTCTGTACAATTGTACAAGCCCATCTGCCCCCTCAGCATCAAGATCTGCCTTGGTAAAAACCATCACGGGACGAATACCGTTATACGCAAGGATCGCCGTCATTTTATCGAGCGTTGTAAGCACGGGTGCGGGACTCCTTGCCGCCGCCACCACAAGCATCACGTCAACATTGGCGATCGGCGGACGGATCAGGCGGTTTTTCTGCGGCAGGATCTCAGAGATCACAAGCTCACCCTCGCCCTCGCCGAGCGACAAAATCACGTCATCTCCCACCGTCACACGGTTATCGTCACGCTTCAATACGCCTTTGGCGCGACAGGTATACTCCTCACCGTTCGATGTCATTACGCCGTACAAACCGCCGACACCGTGCAAAACCTTTGCCTTAATTTCCGTCACCGACATACCCTCTGCTGATATAAAGCGTCACAGCTCCCGTCACACCGACCGAAACAGCATCTCCGGTCAGAACCGTTGCTGAAACGACGTGTCCCTTTGCCACAGATCCGGAGTCGACGAACGCAAGCTTGTAGTAAACCCCCATGCCGTCAAGAAGCGCCTGCGCTTCCTCGCGTGTCAGTCCCGCAACCTCAGGCATCGGAAGTGTCACGGATTTTCCCGACGAAACCGTTAAGGTCACGATTCCCCCCGGTGCGATCACACTGTCCGCGGAGAAGAGCGAGATCAGCTTTCCCGCCTCTACCGTTTCCGACGCAGCATAGATCACCGTGACCGTCATGCCGCGCCCTTCCAGATAGGATACGGCATCCGCAGAAGACTGCGGAAGCCGCGAAAGCTCCAGCGGCTCGCGTCCAAGGCTGACGACGATGCTTGCCTCGATCATGCCTGCATAACGCTCACCTGCGCGTGGCGACTGCGAGATCACGCACCCCTTTGCCACACTGTCGCTATACGCATACGTTACGTTTTCAATGACAACACGATCACCATAATTCAATCCGGCATCGTAGTACACTGCGTAAAGATCCGGCATCAGTACCGTTTCGCTACCCTTGCCTTTGCTCGAAACCATCAGAAACACCACAAGCACTGCCACCGCCGTCATTGCGGCAAACGCCCCGACAAGGATCGGAAAAGCAAGCGAGCGCTTTGCCGTCGAACGGCGAATACCTGTCTGCGTGGATGTACTGCCCGAAAAATCCGAAAATACGTAGGACGGATTCTTGGAAAGCTTGTCTACCGCCTTCAGCATTTCCTCGGCACTGTAAAATCTTCGATCCGCATTCTTCTGCATGGCGGTCATAATGATCTGCTCAAGTCCTACGGGGAGCGAGGGATACAGCGTGCGCGGAGGAGGCGGCGTGTCGGTCACCTGACGGAGAGCGATTTCCGACGGTGTTTCTCCGGTAAAGGGCAAGCATCCCGTCGCCATCTCATACAAAAGCACGCCGAGCGAATACACGTCACTGCGCGCATCCACAACACCGCCCGACGCCTGCTCGGGACTGATGTAGTGAGCAGTGCCCACGGCGTGGCGATCGCTCTCAAAGGCATCGGCCTCGGGAAGCTTGGCAATGCCGAAATCCATCACCTTGATCCTTCCCGTTTTCGTCACAATAATATTCTGCGGCTTAATGTCGCGGTGGACGATACCCGCTGCGTGTGCATGCGACAGCGCCGTCAGAATCTGACGCGCACAACTGATGATCTCATTCGTCGGAATACGCGTTCTGCGTGAGAGATGATTGCGCATAAAATCCCGAAGCGTCGTGCCGTCCACGTACTCCATCACGAGATATCGCATATTTTCCACTGCACCGGCTCCGTATAAGCGGACGATGTTTTCGTGCGACAGAGCGGAAATTGCCTTCGCCTCGGTCATAAAGCTCAGGTTTTCCTCCTTCTCCGCTCCTGCAGTGTCAAAGAGCTTCACCGCAACCTCGCTTCCCGTTTCGGAATCGTAAGCACGGAACACTGCTCCCGAAGCTCCGCTGCCAAGAAAATCAAGCAGCTTGTAGCGACCGTCAAGAATGCGGCCAACATCCTGTTTAAAATCTCTCATATGATCCATCCTCTCCGCATTAATCATAATACAATACCACTGCCGTGGCATTATCATCACCGTATTCGGCTACGGCTAACGAAACAAGAGCTTGCGCGGCGACATCGGGTGCATTCTGCGCACGCAAAAGCTTCGCCATTTCAGCAGAAGAAAGATTGCCGTGCACCCCATCCGATGTCAGAAGACAAACGTCTCCCGATGCAAACGGAAACGCCGCTATGTCCGGCTCGGCATCCGCGGCACTCCCCACTGCCCGTGAAAGACAGTGCGACCGCACGCCTTCAACCGCCCTTACCGTGTGGTCCTTCGTCAAAAGCCTGAGCCGATTCGCATGCA
>JAZLAP010000028.1:0-3535 GCA_045613265.1 Eubacteriales bacterium
AATATGAATATGATTTGGCATAATCACGTAACTCTCGACTGACAGGTTATCGTAAAAGTCGTTCAATTGATTGATGTATTTATCTGCGATTTGTCCGTATTTTGTCAATTCGATTTGCGGACCGTCGAGGACGCCGGTCCCTACAATGCGCGAAAGGATGCATTGCCTTTCTTTCGTGCATATCGTTAGAAACACGGCTTGGTTTCGATTATAGTCCGCCCCCTTCAATCGAGTGGTCTTGCGATTTTTCAGTTCGTCCATTTTCATCACACATCCCATTATACAACAAATCGGCAGAGAAAACAAGTTCCCTGCCGAAATTTTGTGCTTGCCAATCCTCCGTTAAGAACAACAGAGAAATGGCGCAGATGCTTTTTCTACTCTTTTATGAATAATGAATGGCTCACTCCGCGTCGGGCGTGACGGAAACCGTGCCGTAATCCGAGAAGCAGAAATCGCTGTACTGCATATTTTTTTCGTCGTCGGGTACTGCGGAATAGCGGAAATACGCAAGCTTTCCGTCCTTGAAGCCGTAGGAATAGCGATTTTTTTCGCGGCCGGCGGGCGGATCGGCGTTAAACACGTACACGGGAACAGTGTAGCCGGATTCGTCGGTTACGACGTTGCCCTCCACATCGGTCAAAAATTCGCGCTCAATGCTACCCTCTGCGGTGTAAAGACCCGTTCTACCATCATAGGTGAAGGCTTCAAAGGCGTTTTCTCCGAGGCGGATGGCGGATTCGTTGACGAGCGCATTAAACTCGTAGCCATACTGCTCGCCCTCTGAGTAAAAGCTTTCGCCCGTCACGCCATCCTCGATGCGCGTGCTACGAATCCGACCGTCGGCGATCTCGTAAGCCATGCTGAGAGAGATCGGCTTGATCAAGCCGTCTCTGACGTTATAGCTTTGGCTGACGATCTTGACGTTCTTAAAGCTTTCCGCAGCAAGTGCCGCTTGCCATTCCTCGGCTGTGACAGGCGTATAGCCGTTGGGATTATCGTCGCTGCAGGCGACCAGAGAAAAGAGCGTGACCATACACGCAAGAGATAAAAGAAGTGCGACGATTTTTTTCATAAGTCTTTCTCCGTTTCTGAAATGTGATATCAATATTATAACGCAAGCATTGGCGGTTGTCAATACAAAATTGCCAACCCGCCGGCAAAAAATCATTTCGGATGCAAACCCCTCACCCGAGCCTTACGCCGACGGTGATCTTCATTGACAACGCCGCAAATCTATGCTATACTATAATCAAAGGGGTGACAGCATGAGCAACAAGAAAAAGAAAAAAACGCGAAAACCGCAAAATCCGCCTTTGTCTCTGCTTGACACAGGCATATATATTTTTTTAATTTTTCTTTCCATTCCTGCGGTTTTTCTATCCTTTCTGTGCGTTCGCTCGATACAGGAATTTGTGGGATTCCGCGACCATTCCGTGATCGCCTGTCGGTCTTCGGCGAGCGTTCTTTGGATTCTTCCCTTCTGCCTTTTCATCGCCGTTAGCTTTGGCGCCTTTTTCTCGTGGTGTCTCGCCGAAAGAAAGCCTGTTTTCGGCAATAAAAGGGTTAAGTACGGCGACACTCCATGGGCAAGCGATTGCTTCCCGCTTTTCGACCCCCGAAGAAAAAACGTGTACGTTAAGCCGTCTAAAAAGCGTTTCCGTCGCAAGGCATTACGGCTATGGTGCGCGGCTTTGCTTGTCGTCATAAGCCTTACGCCGCTCAGCCTTTTCGGTCGCTACAGCTTACACGGTGACCATTCGCTCGTTTCTTACAATATGTTCAATCAAAAGAGCGATAACGTATATACGGCAGAGGATTTTTCACATATAACGATTGCGGCTTCGACTTACCGCACGGGCACGAACTACCTCGCGCGCTTGCTTTCCGAAGCTTTTACAGTAAACGTAACTGTTCGGATCACGGTGAAGATGACCGACGGAAAAAGCTTCAGCTTTTCGTTCGGCGAGTTTTTACATTCCGAGCATAAAGTTGAAACCCTGCAAGCAATGCTTGCGATCAAATCACTGCTTCCCTCTCAATCGGTATCCGTCGTCGGTACAACGAGGATCGACGACATGATCGACGATTGGAATTTGAACGACACCGAAGCACAGCTTTTGCGAAGCCTGTTTGGCACATAAAACCTAACGTAAAAGGAGAGCCTGTCCATCCTCGTACAGGCTCTCCTCTTGCAGTCTCCCCCTCATCCGAGCCTTACGCCGACGGTGAGGATCTTGAATTTTCCGATCGGGGTATCGCCCGAAAGCTCGGACAGGATGCTTTCGTCCATCCCGAGCAGATACGCCTTTCCGAAGCCTCTGTTTTCGGGAATATCAAGGCAGAAGCTACCGTTTTCTCCCTTATACTCCACCACGCGATAGACGAGCATTTTTCCGTCCTCTGAGCATTTCACCGAGGCAATATAGGCATTGTCGGATACAAGCCGCGGCATTACGACAGGCGCTGCATCGCCGCAGAGGACGGCGCCCGTTTGGTTATAGGTGATGCCGTCGAAAACGGCGGTCGATGCGGGGAGTGCTTCCCCGTAGCTGCCGAACGCGTAGGAGAAGGAATGTTGTCCCGCGTCGCGCATCCCCTCGTAGGCGGTCATGCTGTAGACCGAAGGATCATGGAGATAGGTGCCGACGGTCGGGCTGCGAAGAAGCGAAAGATAAAGCGTTTCCGCACCCTTTTCGTCCTTGTCGATCATATACGAGGGCGTACCCGTATTGAAGATCGCAACGCTTCCCTCTTCACCGGACACGCCGGCAAAGCGCACTGCGGGATAATCTCCCGTCGCCGCCGCCCAGTTGGAGCTTCCGTCAGAAAAGACGATATCGTCCTTGTACGGCTGCCGCTCGATGATGCCGTATGGCACCTCATAGACATGCTTGCCCGTAAGCCCTGTCGGAAAGGCGACGCGTAAGCGATAATTTGCCGTATCAAAGAACACGTTTGACGTGAACAGAAGGCGCGAAAGACCGCGCACGAGGCGCACCGTATAACGGATCTCCACGCCGTTGACCGAATAGGCGGCAAGCTCTGCGCCCTTCACGTAAAAGCTGATGCTTTCGCTATCGGCACCTTTTTCGATGCCTTCGATGCGTGTCATGGACGAAAGCGGCTCACGGCGGCGGTCGCGGGAAAGCGTTGTCCAGGGCGAGCCGAGGTCATGCTCCAAAATATATTCACCGACAAAATACTCGCTTTTTTCGGCAACCGTTCTGCAAAGTCGCTTATCGAAGACCGAAAGAATACCGTTCTCGGTCGCCGTGACGGCGTAATATTCATTTTCGATCACATACTGCGAGCCGTCCGCTTTCACGCTGCCTGCGTTTCCCGTCGTGTTGACAAGAACGGCATCACCGCCGCCCCTGCGACCGACCGAAAAGGCGGTAATCGCTGCCGTGGGGCGGGTGTCGGTCTTTACCGCAAAGCGGCGGTAGGCAAACGGCTCCATCCGCCCAACGAAAACCTCCGCCGTCTCTCCGTCGCGGGTGACAACAGGCGCGATTTCTCCCGTTTCCGAAAC
>JAZLAP010000029.1:0-6684 GCA_045613265.1 Eubacteriales bacterium
ACGTTATTTGCGAAAAGCCTGTTGCCATGTCCTGTGAGGATCTTGACGAAATGATTGCCGCAGCCGAAACAAGCGGCAAGCTCTTTACGGTGCATCAAAACCGCCGTTTCGACGTTGACTATCTTGCGATCAAGGAGATCGTAGAAAAGGATATGCTCGGCGCACCGATCCGCATCGAGTCGCGCATTCACGGCTCGCGCGGCATTCCTTCCGACTGGCGTGGCGAAAAGGAGCACGGCGGTGGCATGATCCTTGACTGGGGTGTGCACCTGATCGACCAGCTTCTGCAGATCTATAAAGAGAAAATCGTCCGTATTCATTGTGAAAACACACACATCACGAACAACGAGGTTGATGACGGCTTTTATCTGACGATCACCTTTGAAAGCGGTGCCGTTGCCTTTGTCGAGGTCGGTACCTACAATTTCATTTCTCTGCCTCGCTTCTACATGAAGGCCAAAAACGGTACGGCGATCATCACCGACTGGCGTGAGGAAGCGCAATGTGTACGTTGCAAGTACTGGCACGAAAGCGAGGTCGTTCCCGTTGAGACTGCCGCAGGTCTCACCAAGACGATGGCACCGCGCGACAGCATTACGGTTGACGACTTCCGTGTTCCGCGTCCGAACTCCGACGTGCACGATTTTTACCGTAATTTCTGCCTCGCCATTGACGGCAAAGCGACACAGATGGTCACGCATCCCGAAATGCGTCGTGTCATGCGCGTGATGGAAGCGGCGTTTGAATCCGACCGTCTCGGTCAAACGATCAACGTTGAGATCTGATAATTGACATCTGACAGACTTCATTGGGATTGCTCCATCGCTTAACCAATTGTAAGCGCATGCGCAGCCATAAAAAAACCAAGGTCAAATCGGAATGATTGGCCTTGGTTTTTGTTGTTTTTGTATTCTGTTGTTTTTGTACAAGAGGCAAAGTCAAAAATTTGAATTTCACCCGACTCCTTATTGCGCGATCTTAAAAAAGCGGCGTGCGTTTTTTTCTGTAAGCCTTGCACATTCATTTTCATCAATAAGAAGGGCAGATGCGAGCGCGCGGTTTGTGTAAACAAGGTTGCCGGAATGATTCATTGTTCCGCGAAATGGGTGCGGCGCAAGATAGGGACAATCGGTCTCGATCATCACGCGATCCGATGGCGTTGCCGCCGCAGCTTCAAAAACCCTTCTTGCATTTTTGAAGCTGACAGTTCCGGAATAGGAGATCATGTGTCCCATACGGCATAACTCCTGCACCATTTCGGCACTTCCGCTATAGCTGTGAAGCACGCCCGTAACGCCGGTATAATCACCGAGAATACGGACGGTATCCCCATGTGCATCGCGGTCATGCACAATAAAGGGCATTTCATAGCGGCGGGCAAGCTCGATCTGTGCACGGAACAGGTATTCCTGCCTCGGCTTGTCCGTATTTTCATAATGATAGTCAAGTCCGATCTCACCGACTGCCACAAGCTTGCGGTCGTTCATTTTCAGCATATCCTCAATCTGATACAAAGCGCGATCCAAATCGGGAATGTCGCAGGAATCAGACGGGTGAATACCGACGGCAGCATACATGCGGGGAAAGCGTTGCGCCATTGCGAGGACCGTGTGTGAGGTTTCGGGATTTATGCCAACGTTCACGACACCCGAAACACCGTTACGGAAGAGTTGGTTCAGCCTTTCATCAAAGTCGTCTCCCCACTCCGAAACAAAGCGCTCGTCATAGTAATGTGCGTGAGAATCAAAATACATCAGCGTACTCTTTCACCAAGCGAGGTTTCAGGGTCAAGGAACACAACGCGAACGTCGTCTTCTCCGGAAGCAAGCAGCATGCCCTCGCTCCGTTCGCCGCAAAGCGTGGCAGGCGCGAGATTGGCAACGATCACGACCTTTTTACCAATGAGCTCCTCGGGCTTGTAGTATTTGGCGATGCCCGACACGATCTGACGCTTCTCATAGCCGAGATCGACCTGCATTTTGAGAAGCTTCTTCGCCTTCGGAACAGGCTCACAGGTGAGAATCTGCGCCGTGCGAAGCTCTACCTTCATAAAGTCCTCGATCTTAATCTCTGCTTCGTGCGGGGGCTCTTCCTTTTCCTTTGCCTTTTTTTCTGCCGCCTTACGCGCTTCTTCCATCTCCGCCTCACGCTCGGCAAGGAATTTCTTTTCGTCAATGCGGGCAAAGAGCGTTTCGGCGGTGCCGAGCGGCTTTCCTGCCACCATGCCGTCAAAGCTGCCAATGCTTTCGTAAGACTTATTATCGGTACCGAGTTGCGCAAAGATCTTTTCTGCCGTCTCGGGCATGAAGGGAGTCAAAAGAACGCCAGCGGTACGAAGCGACTCAAGAAGATTGTAAAGCACCGTACCGAGACGCGGCTTGTCACTTTCGTTTTTGGCAAGAATCCATGGCGTTGTTTCATCGATGTACTTGTTTGCGCGACGAAGGAAACCGAAAATCTCAGAAAGTCCGTCGGCAAGACGGTAGGCGTAGAAACACTCCTTTGATTTTGCAATCGCCGTTTTTGCCGCAAGTACAAGCTCGTCGTCGAGCGCATCCTTGCAGTCGGGCGACGGAACGATACCGCCGAAATATTTCTGCGTCATTGCATGCGTACGCGAAAGCAGATTGCCGAGGTTGTTGGCAAGGTCGGTGTTGTAGCAGTTGACCACGTTTTCATAAGTGATACTGCCGTCAGCGGCATACGGCATTTCGGAAAGTGCGTAATAGCGAACGCCGTCAACGCTGATATGCTTGGCAAGCTCGTCGGCGTAGATCACGTTGCCGCGCGATTTGGACATTTTATCCGCACCGAAATTGAACCACGGATGTCCGAACACCTGCTTCGGGAGAGGAAGGTCGAGCGCCATCAGAAGGATCGGCCAATAGATCGTATGGAAGCGCAGAATGTCCTTGCCGATAATATGCACGCTTGCGGGCCAATATTTTTGAAAAAGCTCGGGCTGAACGGCGTTATCAGGATCATAGCCAAGCGCGGTGATATAGTTGGAAAGCGCGTCGATCCAGACGTAAATAACATGGCGCGCATCAAAGTCTACGGGAACACCCCAGGTAAAGGACGAGCGCGAAACGCAGAGATCCTGAAGCCCCCCCTCATTTTTAAGGAAATTGTTCAGCATTTCCTTTTTGCGTGATTCGGGTGCAATGAAATCCGGATTTTCCTCGATATGGCGAATGAGACGGTCGGCATACTTGCTCATAGCGAAGAAGTACGCCTCCTCCTTTGCCCGCTTCACGGGTCTGCCGCAGTCGGGGCAGTTTCCATCAACAACCTGCGTATCGGTAAAGAAGGATTCGCAGGGCGTGCAATACCAGCCCTCGTATTCGCCCTTATAAATATCACCCTTATCGTAGAGCTTCTTGAAGATATGGCGGACTGCCGTTTCATGATAGTCGTCGGTAGTACGGATGAATTTATCGTAGCTTGCATTCATGCCGTCCCAGATCGCACGAATCTCGCCTGCGACCTTGTCTACATACGCCTTTGGCGTAATACCCGCTTCACGGGCAAGCTCCTCGATCTTAATGCCGTGTTCATCGGTTCCGGTCAGGAAAAACACATCGTCTCCCATCTGACGGCGGAAGCGCGCAATCGCATCGGTCAGGATGATCTCATATGTGTTTCCAAAGTGCGGCTTGCGCGATGCATACGCGATCGCGCTTGTGATAAAGAAGGGTTCTTTCATAGTTGTCCTCCGAGAATATATATGATAATGTTAATTTTAATTTACATTTGTGAGTTGTCGAGAGCGGTGTATGCAACCTGCATATCCTCCGTATCGCCTTTACATGACGTGAGAAAAAGCGACGTTGCCATCAAAATGCGCGGCATAAGCCAAGGAAGCAAAAGACCGCCGCTCAAAAGAATCAGCAAAAAGCGCAGTCCGTAAGAAAGATACAAGCGGAGCAAAAGCAAACGATTTCCCTGCATCCGCCGACGCGCCCTTGCAAAAATATGGCGGAAGGCATCCGAGGGAGCACGAACCGCTTCCCCTACGGCAGGAAAGAGCGACAACAGGTCCAAAAGAAGGAACGCAAGTAAAAGACAAGAAAAAATAAGCGCAAGGAACAAAACAAGCGTTGCGCGCGCAACCGAAAGCCGATCGGCGAGCAAAACGGCATAGCGTGCAGTGAGATAAGTCGCGGATCCGAAAAGTGCCACCGAAAAGAGCATCCGCAAATACAGGACCACCGAAAACAGGCGAAGATCCTTGTCGGTGTAAAACATGAACAGTAAAAATTCGGGCGCACAGTCTCCGTGCGTCAAAGCGTGCAAATATCCGTTCGCGCCGAGGAACAACGGAAAGACAAAAAGCATTGTCAGACATTCGGACAAAGCAATCGAAAAGATCGAGGTGGGAATCACGGTAAACGGGCGGGAAAGCAACGGCACTCTCAAAAGGAAGCGGATCACGCCCGTCAGAAAAACAGACAGTCCCAGAGAGGACAAAAGCAAAAGCACCAATACGGAAAACAACGTGACGCGCACCGAGCGCGAGGCAAGAAATGGGGCGGCTTCTTTTTTACAAAGCCGAATACGCATTTTGGGCGACGCCAGTTCATTTCTTCTCTTTTTTTCTCTACTCTTCATACAACACCTCACAAAAAGATGTTGCAGTATTCCGCCGCAAAGGAAAATTTTATGCAAAAAGCCGTTATTCTTTCCACATTTTTCAAAACAAAATAGGTTCTGCAGAAAAAAGCGGTAGTATACTTATATATTATAGCACTTAATTCTGCCGTTGGCAAGGCGGTTTGCGAAAAAATAAGCGGAAAAATACAAAAAGACGCGCGGCGGAGCAATGCCGAGCGTCTTTTTGTTCTTTATGCCATCTTGTTCAGCTTGATGGTGAAGCTGCTCTTCTTGTGTGCGGCGTTGTTCTTATGAAGAATACCGCGGCCGACAGCCTGGTCGATCTTCTTCACAGCGAGCTTGTACGCAGCCATCGCAGCCTCTTTATCGCCCGATGCCAGAGCAGCGTCATACTTCTTGATCAAAGTCTTGAGCTGCGTCTTGAACATCTTGTTCTGCAGAGCCTTGTTGCGATTGACGAGAATTCTCTTCTTCGCGGACTTAATGTTAGCCAACTGTAACACCTCCTGATTATTTAAGATAGGCATCATGTCTGAGAGGGTGCATGATGCGATAACTATACACAGTTAATAATTTTACCACATTCTTTTTGAAATTGCAATAGGTTTTCAGAAAAAATTTATTTTTTCTTTATTTTCTTTCATTTATTTTTACGAAATCCCTTGACAGAACAGAACAAATGTGATATACTGTGTAAAGTATTTTGGTTTACACCGAAAGGAAGTGCCTCTTGTATGTTCGTAAAGGATCTGAACCTTTCCTTTCTTCTCGATTTTTACGGTGAGGTATTGCCCGAGCGCACGAAGAAGCTTCTTTCCGATTATTACGACGATGATTTCAGTCTTGCCGAAATCGCTGCGACCGAAGGACTTTCAAGACAAGGCGTTCGTCACATTCTGAAAAAGGGTGAAGAGGAGCTGCGCTTTCTTGAAGAAAAGCTTGGTCTTGCTGCTCGGTATCTGGCTATGAAAAAGGAAGCAGAGCGATTGCTTTCGCTGGCACAAACGGTCGACTGCGGCGAGATCTCTGCGGTCAAGGATCTTTCATGCGCGGCAAAAGCGGTTGCCGAACGCATCATAAACGAAACATAAGGAGAAACGAGCGTGTTTCAAAGTCTTACGGAAAAGTTGACGAATGCATTCAAATTCTTCCGCAACAAGGGTAAGCTCTCCGAGGCAGATGTCAAAGCGGGCATGCGCGAGATCAAGCTCGCACTTCTTGAGGCAGACGTAAACTTCAAAGTTGTCCGCGAATTTACAAAAACCGTCACCGAGCGTGCCATCGGCGCCAACATTACCGAAAGCCTTCTGCCCGCGCAGGAGGTTGTCCGCATTGTCAACGAAGAACTTTGCCGTATTATGGGCAGCGAAGTCTCAAAAATTGAAATTTCATCAAAGCCTCCGACGATTATCATGATGGTAGGTCTTCAGGGTGCCGGTAAAACCACACACTGCGGTAAGATCGCAGGCTATTTCAAGAAAAAAGGCAAAAATCCCCTGCTGGTGGCATGTGACGTATACCGTCCCCCCGCCATCGATCAGCTGAAGGTTGTCGGCGACAGCATCGGCGTTCCCGTATTCACAATGGGGAACGGTATTTCTCCTGTGGAGATTGCCAAGGCAGGCGTTGCTCATGCGCGAAAAAATGGCCACGACATGGTATTCATTGACACAGCGGGTCGCTTGCAGATCGACGAAGTGCTGATGCGAGAGCTTGAAAACATCAAATCCGCAGTGGAGCCAACCGAAATTCTTCTCGTAATTGATGCCATGATCGGTCAGGAATCGGTCAACGTTGCCGAAGCCTTCAACAATCTGCTGGCGGTCACAGGCGTCGTCCTCACAAAGCTTGACGGCGACACACGAGGCGGTGCAGCACTGTCGGTCCGTTACGTAACGGGTAAGCCGATCAAATTTATCGGTATCGGTGAAAAGCTTGATGCAATCGAGCTGTTCCACCCCGACCGTATGGCATCCCGTATTCTCGGTATGGGCGATATCCTCTCTCTTATCGAAAAGGCAGAGAGTGCCGTCGAAGAAAAAAAGGCGGAAGAGCTTGCAAAGAAGATGC
>JAZLAP010000030.1:0-3629 GCA_045613265.1 Eubacteriales bacterium
GTTCATAGAAATCACTTAATTGTTTGATGTATTTATCCGCAATTTCTCCATATCTCGTCAATTCCGGTTGCGGACAGTCGAGGACGCCTGTCTCGGACGGACAGTCGAGGACGCCTGTCTCGGACGGACAGTCGAGGACGCCTGTCCCTACAATGCGAGATAGGATGCATCGCCTGTTTTGCGTGCAAATCGTTATGAAATATACTCCAACACTATTGTAATCAAAACTTTGATATCTTGGTGTTTTTCTCTTTTTAAGTTCATCCATTTTTATCACCAATATCATTATAACACAAATCGGCAGAGAAAAAAAGTTCTCTGCCGAAAATTATGTGTGTCCGTAGGGGCGATTCATGAATCGCCCGTTTTTGTTTTGCGTATTTCAGCGGGCGATTCGTGAATCCCCCCTACGGATAAACAAATTTGATCCGCAGAAAAGATTGTTTGCGGGCGATTCGTGAATCGCCCCTACGAATGCAGAGAGAAAATCCCGCCCTGCTTTTATCGGTAACCATTCGCCGTTTATACGTAACCGCGTTTTTTGACCTCAACGGTCGTTTTCAAAAATCCGCGCTTCAAACGGTCGATCTGTCCGAGAGAAAAGCCGGATTGCCAGTAAAAGCGGCGTGCGGTCTCCATATCACACGGTGCGCCCATGCCGAACTCATAATGGCAGCCGATCAGACACATCGCTTCCTTCGAGCCTTTGCCTGCGGCAGCGGTACGGAGTGCAAGCGCCTCGCTCACCTTTCCCTTGCGGTAAAGCACCGACGATACCGCATACAGATGGCGAAGCTTTTTCTTTTCCTTGCGCTCCTTCATATTCGCAATCAGCTTTTCCGCCTCAGGATGTCCCGATCCGCGCAAAAGATCCTCAGCGCGTGCCGCATCAAAGCGGACGCCGCTGTTCGTCATATAACAAAGCCCAAGATTAAAACGAGCCGAAGCCTTTCCGTACATAACGGCGCGACGGTAATAGGCAAGAGCGCGCTTGAGATTGCGCTTGCAGCCGTATCCGTTCTGGTAACAGTAGCCGAGATTGGCGATGGCGCCGCTATGTCCCATTTCTGCCGCCAGCGTATAGCTACGGACAGCTTCCTCATAATTTCCGTTGCGGAAGGCGGTAAGAGCCTTATTGTAGAAAGAGCCTACAGCCTTTGAGATATGGTCGCGCTTTTCCACACTGGGCGCATATCCCTGTGCGGCAGACTGCTCGTACAGTGCAAGCGCGGCGGGAATATCGCGCGGCGTACCCTTTCCTTCAAACTGCATTTCCGCTGCCAGAAACTGCGCACGCGGATGCCCTGTCGATGCACAGCGTGAAAAGAAGAAAAATGCCTTTTTTTCATCCTTCTCGACGCCGTTTCCGCCAAGAAACATTTCACCGAGCGCGATCATGGCTTCGGGATCCCCCTCGTCAACACCGCGCACAAACCACTTTGCCGCCGTTGTACGGCTTTTCGGAACGCCGCGCCCCGTGAGATAGCAGGTACCGATGCGCGTGGATGCCGCCGCATATCCGAGCGACGCTGCCTTTGCAAAGAAGGTCAGCGCAAGGTAATATTCCTTTTGCAGATCGGCAAGTGTACCGATGCGGAAGGAAGCCTCCGCTTCGTTGCGAAGAGGCAGAGACGGTGAAATGGCAGCCACGGTCAACAGCTTCGGATAACGGACGGCAAGCTTCACCGCCTGCGTACCCGACAGAAGATAGAATCCCTTGGCGCGGGCAAAGACGTCGTCGCCGCCTTCTTTGAGAATCATTTCCGTAATGATTGCCGCCGCCTTTTTATTGCCGCCGAGTGCCGCCACCGTATAATAATAGAGAGAATCCTCGCCCTCGACCTCGCCGGCAAGCCTTGCCGCTGCATCGGGATCGCCGTTTTCTGCCGCCACCGTCAGCCAGAAGACAGCGGAAGGACGCTGCGCCTCTCCGAAATGATCGTAATAAATAATTCCGAGCCTTGATGCCGCTTCAACGTGAGCACGGCTCGCCGCATATTTATAATAACTGATTGCAGAATTGACGTCAATCCTTACGCCCTCGCCCTTCTCCAATGCTCTCGCATAGAGATACGCCGCCTCGGCATTTCCCGATTCTGCCGCACGCGAAAGCTTTGCCGCCATTTCGGAAAATTTTCTTTCGTTGCGAAACTGCTCAGCTTCAATCAGTAGTTGATCGTTCCCCTGTGTATCAAACGGTTTTTGGCAAAACGGACAAACGGGCGGATAGGATAATCCGTCAAGCGTTGCGCCGCAAGCCTCACATTGATAGACCATATATTGAACCTCCTCATAACGGTTTCTCTTATTACCTATTATTATATAATTTTTTTTTCGACTTTGCAAGAGTTTCTTCGCATATATTTAAAATTTTGTTACATAATAAAAGCAGTGCGAAAAAGGAGAGGTCAAAAATGGGTTGTATGAACGGTTTTCGTCCGCTTTGTCATATCACGGTCGGCGCACTTGCGGCAGTGGGTGCCGTGACGGTCGTGATGATGCTGACAGAACGCGGACGCAACATTATCAAAAACTTGGACGACTGTGTCTGCCATTGCAAGAAAAGCGTCGGTGACGCCGCCGAATGCGTAAAGGAAGAGGTTGTATCCTGCTTTTGCGACGACGGGGACACGACAGAGGAATAAATACGAGATTTCACATTCGGGATAACCGCAAACAAAGAGCTTTTGCATTCAGGCATAACCGCGAACAAAGCAGAGAGAGGTTTTGAAACCTCTCTCTTCTTTTCTATTTCCGCTTTTATATCTCTTCTTTTTTAAAAATGTAAAGCAAAGTTTACATATTTTCTGTTTTTATTTTCTTTACTCGTTTTTTGATTTTGAGAACGTCGCGCACCATTTTCAAGGAGTCGCGCAAAAAGGACATAGAGGATGGGCGGTTATTGATGATCTTGACGGGATGCTCAAGAATCTTGATATGCAATCGATCTGCGATCATCAGTACCTCACAGTCAAAGGCAAAGCGGTTGCTTTCGCAGAGTGAAAAAATACGAGAGGCATCGCTCTTGCGAAAGGCCTTGATTCCCGATTGAGAATCGGTGGTTCTGATACCGCCGACAACCGAGAGAAACCGCATATAGGCATGCGACAGAAAGCGTCTGAAAAGCGAATATCCCTCGTAGCCGTCCTTGTGAAGAGCACGCGAGCCGATCAGAACGCCAACGTCTTCGTTTTCCTCCATCCTCTTTACAAAGTCCGCAAGGATCGCAACACCGTAAGCAAGATCGCAATCGGTGAAAATAATAACGTCTCCGTTTGCATGCAAAATACCCTTTCTTACGGCATAGCCTTTCCCGCGGTTTTCGCTTTCTCCGATCACCCGTATCTCTTCTTCCTGAAAGCTGTCAAGCAGCGAGCGGGAAGCATCGCGCGAGCCGTCGTCCGAAAAGATGATCTCAAATCCGTCCGTAAACTTTAGTTTACAAAAATTATATAATTCCTCTTTGGTTTCGAGAAGAATTTTTTCCTCATTATACACGGGAATGACAACTGAAATTTTCATTTTTACACCTTACAGAAACGGATTTTCAGACCTGCAAAAGCCTTTTTTTTACTTTACGTACAGTATTTTATCACAATTTTTCCGCAAATGCAAATATTTTTGCAAAA
>JAZLAP010000031.1:0-2367 GCA_045613265.1 Eubacteriales bacterium
ACCGTGAGAAGCTCCGCCGTATAGGGTTTTGTAAATACGATCTGCTTCGTCGTCATCAGAATATCTCCTTTCCGCAGGACTTGAGGATCAACCTATACAGTCCAAGCTCGTAGTCGTAGCCGTACGGGTTCTCCTTACCGCGTACGATTTCGGCAAAATTCCGCATCATATGCTCGTAGCGGTCGTAGTGATCCGTCTTTTCGGCTTCATAGGGAGCCAGCCACGCCTCGCTGTAGCATTCGCCGGCTACCGTATAAAGATCGCCATCCTCGTACATTTCAAGCGGCTTGATTTCGATCGATCCTTTTTCGCCCGTGATCACGAGCTGGCGCCGCGAAAATCCGCCGCACTCGTTATCGCAGGTTTTTGCAAAGGAAACGCCGTTTTCATACTGATAGACGACCATGCCGAAATCGTCCGAGGAAACGCCCTCAATGCCGGTGGAGCAGCTGAGCGGAATTACCTTTTTCGGCTCGCCTTGTATTCTATAGATAAGGTCGATCAGGTGGCAGCCGAGAAAGAAGAGCATGCCGCCGGGGAAGATCGCGAGCCACTCTCGTTGCTCCTTCGGATGCTTGCAGTTCATATGCGCCTCGACCGAAAAGATTTTTCCAAGATCGCCGCGCTTGATTTTTTCCATCGCTTCGCGGATCGCGGGGTTGAATCGGTACATATATCCCGTCGTGAAGGCAAGATTTTTCTCTTTCAGAGCATTGATCAGGCTTTCAAAATCCGAGAGGCTTGTGCTGCCCGGCTTTTCCATATGGAGATGCTTACCCGCCTTTGCCACCATCAGGGCATATTTTGTGAGATAGATTTCCTCGGTTTCTACGGTGACCGCTTCGATCGTGGGATCCGACAGGATCTCCTCGACCGTCATTTCCTTGTATCCCTCGAATGGCTTCATGCGGTGCGGAAATTTTTCCCTCTCGTTTTCGGGCAGGGCGTATCCGACTATTTCAAAGACGTCGGAAAGCTTGCACAAGGTGTTCCAGATATCCATCCCGTGACTGTGACCGCTCGTGCCGATCTGTGCGACTCTGATGCGTTTCATAATAAACCTCGCTTCTGTGCTTGTTTTTCGGTATTTTCATTATATCATCTTGCTTTTTCGGTTTCAATATGGTATACTGTAAAAAAAGTAACGATTCTGCAAAAGTAATGTTTCTGTATTTCAAGGAGATCAACATGAAAAACGAAGGCATCTACGCATCCGAGCTTTCCGCGTCAAGACATACTTTTTATCGATATCATTTTTGTCGCGGTAATACGAGCAGGAGAAAAACCCGCATCGGCGTTATTCTGAAGGGGCGGGGCAGCTATATTTATCTCGGCAAGCGCCTTTCGGTTACGGCGGGCGACATCGTTTTTATCCCCGAAAGCATTTTCTGTTACTCCGAATGGTACGGTGACCCCGAAATCGAGGTGGTTTACGTCAGCTGCTTTCTGCATTACGACGGCATCGCGTACGAGCCGGAGCGTCTGTCGGTCGATGCGGAAACGCGCGAGCAGATCCTTGCCATCTACCGTATTCTCTCCGCAGACAGCCCCGATACTCTTGAGGCGTACTCGATTTTCTATCAGCTTCTTCGACTTCTTCTTCCGCAAATGAAGGAAAGCAACGTATCCTACGACAAGACCTTACAGACCGCTATCGAATATATGACGGCAAATTTTCATTGCCGCTTCTCTGTCAAAGAGCTTGCACGGCAATGCTGCGTCAGTGAATCCACGCTCTATCATCTGTTTCAGAAGGAGCTTGGCGAAACGCCGCTCGGATTCTTGAATTCCATTCGTATCAACGTTGCCATCGAGTATCTTGAAAACGGTGAAAAATCGGTTTCGGAGATCTCGCATCTCGTGGGCTTTCCGTCCGAAAATCATTTTCGCAAGATTTTCCGCAGCGTGACGGGAACTACACCGCTCAGATACAGGAAGTCGGGAAGGCGGGGAAGCGGCAATCCTTGAAATGCAGCGCCGTTTTAACGAGAAAAAAGCGATCTTCTTTGCTGTAAAAAACTGAAAATATTTTGAAAACCGCTTTACATTTTCCTTCTTTTGTGTTAAAATGTTGAAATGAAAGAAACATAAAAAACGGGAGAAGCATTTTATGAAAGTTAAGGAAAAATTGAAGCTTGGTCTCAATGAACTCCATAGCCAAGGTCCTGTGAATATCGTTATTTTCGGAGACAGTGTTTCACACGGTACATTGAATGGTAACAACGACTATGAAAACGTGTATTGGAACCGTCTTAAAAAGAAGCTGAACGCTTTCCGCGACGTAATTCCCGTTAATATGATCTGTGCGGCGATCGGCGGCACAACGGCGCACGATTCGCTTGCGCGTATCGATACACAGGTGCTCTC
>JAZLAP010000032.1:0-4081 GCA_045613265.1 Eubacteriales bacterium
CCCGCCGCTGCCGCCGCCTTTCTGTCGCGTGGGATCACGGTCGGAGACTTTGAAAAGGAGTATCTTGCCGTTGTTGAGGGGGTGCTTTTGCCTTCGTCGGGAGAAATGCGCGACCTTTTGCTTCACGATAAGCGGAAAAACCGTTCTTATACCGTCGATCGCATGCGCGCCGGCGTAAAGGAAGCCGTCCTTTTCTACCGCACAGTTGCCGTCAGCGAGGAGAAAAGCCTTGTCGCCGTCAGACTCGTGACGGGCAGAACACATCAGGTGCGCGTGCAGATGGCAAGCCGCCGCCACCCGCTTTCCGGCGACGGAAAATACGGTAGCCGCGACAATCGTTGCAGTACGGCTCTGTTCGCGGCGCGCCTTGCTTTCACCGCACCGTCGGGTGGGCGAATGTGCTTCACCGCGCTTCCGCCGAAAGATACCTACCCGTGGTCGCTCTTTTCCGAGAACAGCTTTGCGGCTTTCGAGGAGGAAGCGAGGACAGAATAGAACAAATCGGTTTTTTAGAGGTACGAATTTCATGAAAAACCGAATTTTTTCGTAAAATTCCGAGATTTTTCTTTACAAAGCATGTTTCTTGTGCTACAATATAGCCGAAGAGAGTCGAACACGTAAGTCTCTCTTCGGCTATACGTATATTCGACGATAGTGTGAGAATATGCGGCTGCTCAGCGTAACGTAAGCATAAGAAAAAGCGAAGGGGATCTCTTGATGGAGGATACGACACGCGATTGCTTTGTCAGCAGCGAGGCGGGCTTGGGCTTTCGGCTTTTGCCGATGCTGTACGGCGGCGCACAGCTCATTCACGTTTTGCGCGGCAAGGTCAATTTTCGCTTTGGCGTTCACAGCTTGTCGGGCATGTCCGACGACATCTTTTATTTGCCGCCCGGTACGGTGATGAGTGCCGAAGGGGTGGGATACGCCGTCATCCGCCGCGCGGTGTTTGACGTAACGGGACTTCTGAAGGAGACCGACGGCTTTGACAGTGAGCTCTTGTCGATCCATGCCATGCGGCATAAGCATAGTGCCGCCTCGTATCCGCGTGAGCATCCGCTGCACGGATATCTTGCGCAGGCGATGCAAAAGCTGTACGATGAATGGCAGTCGAAGGACGTATGCTACCGCCTCGCGATGAAGGCGACCTTGCTTGAGATGATGGCAAGCATTCTGCGCGCCTTTGCGGCAGAGCAGTATCTTGAGGATCGCACGGCATATAAGAATATGCAAAGGCTTCGTCCCGTTTTGCAATACGTAGACGCACATTACGCCGAGAAAATATACATCCGCGATCTTTCGGCATTGACCGACGTGTCTGAGGATCACTTTGAAAAGCTGTTTCGTACCGCGATGGGGCGAACACCGCTGGAATATGTCGGTTACGTTCGCCTTTGCCGTTCGCTGGAGCTGTTGATCCATACGCGGGACAGCGTGACGAAGGTCGCGCGTGCCGCAGGCTTCAGCGGCAGCACCTTTTTTACCCGCCGCTTTTGCGAGGTCGTCGGTCTGTCACCGCAGGCGTACAGAAAAGCAGCGTTTCCCGCTTCAGAAGATAAAACGGAGGAATAAAGCATGTATAACGATTTTGAGAGAGTACTCGTTTCAAAAGAAGAGATCCGCGAGGCAGTTGAGAAGCTTGCCGAGCAGATCCGTACCGATTATGAGGGAAAAACGCCGCTTCTCGTTTGCATTCTGAAGGGCAGCATCTTCTTTTACGCCGATCTTCTTCGCGCGCTTCGTATACCCGTAGAGCTGGACTTCATGTCGATCTCCAGCTACGGTAACGCTGCACGCAGCTCGGGCGAGGTGCGCATGGTGAAGGATCTTGATCATAGCATTGAAGGCAAGGATGTGATCATCGTCGAGGATATCGTGGACAGCGGCAACACGCTCTCCTACCTGAAGCAGCTGCTTTTGTCGCGTGGCCCCGCCTCGGTGCGCATTGCAACGCTGCTTGACAAGCCCGACCGTCGCGTGACCGACGTGGAGGTAGAGTATTCCTGCATCCGTATTCCCGACGAATTCGTCGTGGGCTACGGTCTCGATTACGCCGAAAAATACCGTAACACCGACGATATTTATATTCTGAAGCGCGAAAAATTTGAAAAATAAGAGCGTTCTTCGCGGTTGTAACACCGATCCCTTCATAGGACGGGCAGGAAAAACGGCAGTGCTTCTGCCTTGCTTCCTTTTCAATGATCTGCGTTTCAAAAAAGCAAAAGAGAGGTTTCATTTTGAAACCTCTCTTCGGCTATACCGTATCCGTGCGTCTTCCGAATCATTTTGCATTCCGACGTCCTCTTCGCCTATACGTCGGATGCGGTGCCGTTATAGATGATCTCGGTGCCGTCGTAGAGCGAAGGGAAGCAGTCGCGGAAGTCGGGTACCTCAAGCCGCGCCCCCTCAATGTGGATGTAACGTGCGAAATCGTAGTCGTAGGTGTCAAGCGGACGGTCAAGCGCATCGTCGCTCTGTGCCGCAACGAGATACACGCCGTTCTCCGCCCCCGTGACGAGGAGCGAGTGGTAGTACCCCGTTTCCTCACGTCCAAGCTGGATTACGTCGCCCGCCAGAAGTGCGGAAAGCTCCACCTCGCGCCCGAACGGGCCTTCGTTACGGTTCGTCACCAAAAATTCGTAGAGAAAGCGTACCCCCGTCCAAGCCGGAGCGCGGTCGTTGATCGAGTAGTAGTACCACCCGACGTCCTTCGTCGTGTTCATGATACACGTGCCGGCATACAGACATTGCGAAACGAAGTTTGTGCAGTTTCCGCCGCCGCCCGTGAAATCGTAAAAAAGCGGATTGCGCGAGAATGCCCAGCGACGGGCGTAGGCAACGGCACGCGCACGGTTGTATTCTTTTGTAATCAGCATAGCATCACCTCGTTTCAGTATATGCCGCGTTCATATTTTGCGCCTGCATAAAAAAATTTTTGTCAATTTTGACGGTTTTTTCATCATCCTCTTGCAATGCGGAAAAAGAAGTGTTATACTATAGGGTATAAAAGATAAAAAGAAAAATAAAAATATAAATTATGAAAAAAAGAGGAGAAAAAAGATGGCTATGAACACCAATGTCCGCCCCGAATCCATGGAACGTATTACGACCCCCGCCCTTGCCGAGAGCTTCATCAAGGAGCAGGTAGACGAGATCCGCGCACAGGTCGGCAATAAAAAGGTGCTGCTTGCTTTGTCGGGCGGTGTCGATTCGTCGGTCGTTGCCGCACTGCTGATCCGCGCGATCGGTAAGCAGCTCGTTTGCGTGCACGTGAATCACGGTCTCATGCGCAAGGGAGAGAGCGAGCAGGTAATAGAGGTTTTCCGCGAAAAGCTTGATGCCAACCTGATCTACGTCGATGCAACCGACCGCTTCCTTGATCTTCTTCGCGGCGTTGCCGCTCCCGAGGAAAAGCGCAAGATCATCGGCGGCGAATTTATCAAGGTGTTCGACGAGGAAGCAAGCAAGCTTGAGGGAATCGAATTCCTTGCACAGGGCACGATCTACCCCGATATTCTTGAAAGCGACGGCGTCAAGGCGCACCACAACGTCGGCGGACTTCCCGAGGATATGCAGTTCGAGCTTGTCGAGCCCGTGAAGCTTCTTTATAAGGACGAGGTTCGTGTCGTCGGCGAGGCACTCGGTCTGCCGCACGCCATGGTATACCGTCAGCCCTTCCCCGGTCCCGGTCTCGGCGTTCGTTGTCTCGGCGCCATCACGCGCGATCGCTTGCACGCACTTCGCGAGGCGGATGCCATTCTCCGTGAGGAATTTGATAAAAACGGTCTTGCCGAAACGGTATGGCAGTATTTCATTGCCGTTCCCGATATGAAGTCGGTCGGCGTGAAGAACGGCAAGCGCTACGAGGGCTGGCCCGCGATCATCCGCGCCGTCAACACTACCGATGCCATGAGCGCAACCATCGAGGAGATCCCCTACGCACTCCTTCATAAAATCACCGATCGTATCACCCACGAGGTAGACGGCATCAACCGTGTCCTCTACGACCTTACGCCAAAGCCGATTGGGACGATTGAATGGGAATAAGCCGCAGGCTTATTCCCATTCAATCAACTATGAT
>JAZLAP010000033.1:0-2620 GCA_045613265.1 Eubacteriales bacterium
AAAGGATTGCACCAACAAGAGCCCGGGATAGCTTCGCGTTTCGCGCTCGGCAATGGCGGCTGTGGCTTGATAGTTGCCCTCGCGCTTGATCTCCATGAGAAGCGGAACACGGCCGTCCACCATCGAAAGAAGCTCGGAAAGCATGGGGATCCGTTCGTCGCTGTCGGCAAGACGAAACGCGGAAAGCTCCTCATACGTATAATCGCAGATACCGCCCGTAACGCCGCTTCCGCACATCCGCGCAAGGCTTGCATCGTGAAAGATCACGGGGATACCGTCGCGCGTGATCTGTACGTCAAACTCAATGCCGTAGCCCTGCTCGACGGCAAGCCTGAATGCCGCCATCGAATTTTCCGGTACGCCGTTTCCGTGGAGACCGCGGTGTGCATAGCTGTGCGATGCGAAAATTCGTGTAATGGCACGGGGACGGCGCGGCGCGATCAGATAAAGGTACAAAAGGAAAAGGAAAAGACATACGCCCACGACGATACCGCACAGAGTAAGTAAACATACGGGTTCCATCTCAATCCTCCGCCGAAAGTGCTGTTTCGATCACCTCTGTGGCGGTCGGACGTGCATCACCGTGGCGCACGAATAGCATTGCAAGGAAGGAGAGCGCAACGAAGAAGGTCGCATACGGAAACAGAACGGTCATGCTCTTACTTAACTGCATGAACGCACCGCTCAGAATGGGGGTAAGTATCTGCGCCGCCATGGAAGCGGTGTAATAATAGCCGGTATACTTGCCAACATCGCCGCCGCGAGCAAGCTCGACCACCATCGGAAAGGAATTGATCGAGATGGTTGCCCAGCCAAAGCCCGCCAGTGCAAAAAAGGCGTACATAACGAAAATGGGCGTTCCCGCACGCAAAAAGGATGCGGCGAGAAAAGAGGAAAACAAGGCGGCAACACCGATGAGGATCGCCTTCTTTCTGCCGATTTTTGACGAAAGCACGCCGATCGGGAGATAGGAGACGATGGCGACCGCCTGGGCGACGATCAGTGTGGAATTGTAGTCCTGATGCAAAACGTCAGCGGCGTACAGCGAATATTTGGTCGTGACCGCGTTATAGCCCATATACCAAAGGGCAACAGCGGCAAGAATCAGAACGAGCGACCTGCGCTCGCCGCGCGAAAGCCTGCGCTTCGAAGAAGCGTCGGACGGTACATCGTTGCTTTCATCGATACCGAGCGCACGGCTCTCCTCCTCCATTTTGGCGACGAGCCCCGGCTCCTTAACGGTACACAGGAAGATCACCAACGAAACAAGCATCAGAAATGCCACGACGAGGATCATATCGCGGAAGGACATAAGACGGTTTTCTTCTGCGCCCGTCCGAAACAGAATGCCAAGCACGAGAACGATGATACCGCCGATCGCACCCATCAGATTGATGACTGCGTTGCCGCGCGAGCGGAGCGGCTTTGGCGTTACGTCGGGCATCAGTGCGACCGCAGGCGAGCGAAAAAGCGCCATCGACAAAAGCAGGACACACAAAAGGGCGATAAACCACAAAAGAAGCGTGGGATTTTCCGCAACGATCGCCGCCGCCTTCTCGGAAATCGATGCATCATTGTAATCGATGTGCGACACACGCGTCGTCTGCATCGCGTCAACGAAGGCAAGCGCAATGAAGGCGACCGCCGAAAGCAGCGTGCCGATCAGGATATACGGCGTGCGCCGTCCGAAGCGCGTATGCGTTCTGTCGGAAAGCGCCCCGAACAACGGCAAAAGGAAGAGTGCGAGGATGTTGTCAAGTGCCATAATGCCACCCGAAACCGTGTGCGACAGACCAAACTTATCACAAAGGATCTTCGGAACCAGCGTATCGTACGCCTGCCAGAACATTGTGATCAAAAAGAAGGCAAAGCCCACGCACAGAGTACGCTTATAGTCGAGCTTCATACAGACGTCTCCTTTTCTATATTGTAAATTAAAGTTTGCATTTTGTTTGCTATTCGATTGTTTGCTATTCTGTTACTCGATATTCAGCTTTTTGCGCAGATATTGTCCCGTGTAGGATGTGGGAACGGCGGCAACCTCCTCGGGCGTACCCGTGGCGATGACCCTGCCGCCGCCGTCGCCGCCCTCGGGACCGAGATCGATCAGATAGTCGGCGGTCTTGATGAGATCGAGGTTATGCTCGATCACGATGACCGTATTGCCGTTATCGACGAGGCGCTGCAAGACCTCGATCAGCTTTTTGACGTCGGCGGAATGCAGTCCGGTCGTCGGCTCATCGAGCACGTACACCGTCCGCCCCGTCGCGCGCTTGGAAAGCTCGGTCGCAAGCTTCACGCGTTGCGCCTCGCCGCCCGAAAGCGTGGTCGAGGACTGCCCGATCTTGACGTAGCCGAGGCCGACGTCGTACAGCGTTTGCAGCTTGCGCGTGATCTGCGGGATCCCGTCGAAGAAGTGAAGGCCCTCCTCGACAGACATTTCAAGCACCTCGTAGATGCTCTTGCCCTTGTAACGGATCTCCAGCGTCTCGCGGTTGTAGCGCTTGCCTCCGCAAACGTCGCAGGTGACGTAGACGTCGGGCAAAAAGTGCATCTCAATACATTTCACGCCGTCGCCCTCACAGGCATCACATCTGCCGCCGCGCACGTTGAAGGAGAA
>JAZLAP010000034.1:0-3255 GCA_045613265.1 Eubacteriales bacterium
AGGGAGGCGAAATAGTAGCCACATCTGTGGCAGTAGGGCGAGTTTGCAAGTGTCAAATGTTTCAGTGGGCTTTCAGCCCCGCCAGTAACATGCCCTTATAGGGCTGAGCAAGCCACCGGCTTAGCCGGTGGTTATGACTGCATGCGGGTTGCGTTATAAGCGATGAGACTCGCTTTTGCTCACCCGTGCCGTTCGCGGAGGATCGCAAAGGCGCGGTCGGCGACGGCAACGGTTTCTTCGATGTCCCCGTCGGTGAGGGCGGCGTTAATGAAGTGGTTATGATGGTTTGTGAGGAAGATACCGCGCTGTACACATTCGGCGATAAATTCCTGATGGAGAGATAGCGTCGGGTCGTCGGCGATGCGGAGATAGAAAAGCGAGGGGACGCCCGACACGCGGAGGTCGTAGCCGTATTTTTCGGCGGCGGCGACGAGTCCCGTTTTCAGCTTTTCGCCCTTTTCGATCAGAATGCGCGGACAGTCGAGCCGTTTCATCTTCTCGATGCAGGCAATGCCCGCGGCGAAGGGAACGGCAGAAAGCCAATAGCTGCCCGTATAGGACATGCCCGAGACGGTGTTCTTCAGAAACTCCTTGCCGCAGAGCGCCGACACGTTGTAGCCGTTGGCGATCGCCTTACAGAAACAGATAAGGTCGGCTTCAAACCCGAAATAGTGATCCGAGCCGTGAATGTCGAGGCGGAAGCCTGCGCGCACGTCATCCACCACGAGCACGGTGCCGTTGTCGGTGCAGATCTTGCGGAGCTTCTGCCAGAAGCCCTTCGCGGGAAGCTCGTTGTCCCTGAAGTTGCCGTGCATATAGGGCTGGGCAATGACGGCGGCGATCTCGCCGCGGTTTTCGGCAAAGCACTGCTCGACGGCGTCAAGATCGTTCCAGTCAAGGTAAATGTTGTGCATGACGTCCTCTTCGATCACGCCTGCATAGTCAAGCTTTTGTGTCCAGGGGGCAACGCCGTGATAAAAGCCCTTGAAGAAGACGATCTTTTTGCGGTGCGTGTAGGCGCGCGCCGCCATCACGGCAAGTGTCGTCACGTCGTTTCCGTTTTTGGCGAAAAACGCCCAGTCGGCAGAGGTGACCGTCTCGACGAGCAGCTCGGCAAAGTCGATCATTTTGGTCGAGGGGAGTGTCGTGCAGTCGCCCTTTTCGCGTTGCTTACGTGCCGCCTCGTCTACGTCGGGATCGTTATAGCCGAGGATGTTCGGCCCATAGGCGCACATATAGTCTATGTAGCGGTTACCGTCTACGTCCCAGAGATAGGTGCCGCTTGCACGCTCGGAGAAGAAGGGAAATGCGGAAACGGGGATATAACAGCCCTCGGCAGGACCGAGGTGTCCGTAAATGCCCGACGGAATGACGGCGGCGGCGCGGCGGAAGTATTCGCGGCTTTTCGTATAATCGTGTAGCTTATCCATGACGTTCTCCTTATGCAAGATAGTAGGCAACGCGGTCGAGAATGCGGTTCAGGTTGTCGAGCATCGGTACCATGCCCGAGATTGCAACGTCGCCCGTACCGACGGCGGTAACCGCATTCAGCTTGCCGTCAAACAAAGCGCGTGCTACGTCGAGACTACGGAAGGTCATCGAGGCGGTATGCGTGATACCGTCGCCGTGGCGCGCCGTGAGCGTGTGATCGTCGCATGCGACGTATGCGGCATCGGTATCCGCAATGGCGATCTTCGCTACACCGTCGGGGATGTTCGACGCACTGAAGCGACCGACCGTGTCATGGTTGCCGATCGCCGCCATTGCCTCGCTGATAACATAGAGCATAAGGCAGGTGCTGCGCTTATAAAACTCGGCATCCGACAGATCCTCGTCGGTTGCGCGGAGATAGCGCGACAACATATCGGTGAGCGGGGAAAAACGGCGGAGAAGAAAGCCGATTTTTGTAAAGCCGCGCGCGGGGATGGGCGTTACGCTACCGTCGATCATGCCGTTGAATTTTTCGGGGCTTTTAAACGGGATCAGGATTTGGGCGCCCTTCGTGCCCTTTTCCATTCGCACCTGTCCTTTGTCGAAAAACAGGGTGGCGGCGGCACCGTTTTTGATCGAAAAGGCGATCGATACGGTGTCGTTTGCAACGAGGCTCTTTGCCTCGGGAGAAAGCTCGCAGAGGCGCGGGATCGCCCCAAGCACCGCGTACAGATTGACGGCGGCAAGCGTCATTTGATCCTTCATAGCACTGTCCTTTCGTTTGTCAGGATTTAATATACCAGGAGTCGCCGACGGCAACCTCTGCTGTCAGGGGAACTGCAAGCTTGACCGCCGCTTCCATTTCTTTCTTCAGAATGGCGGCGGCACGGTCGGCAACGCTTTTGTGTGCTTCCACGATCAATTCGTCATGTACCTGCATGACGAGGCGCGCATCGATCGCCTCGCTTTCCAGACGGCGGGCAACGCGGAGCATCGCGATCTTCATCACGTCGGCGGCGGTGCCCTGGATCGGGCTGTTCATGGCAACGCGCTTGCCGAAGGCACGCAGATTGAAGTTTGAGGAGGAAAGCTCCGGAATATAGCGGCGGCGGCCAAACAGGGTATCGGTGTAGCCGTTTTCTTCCGCATCGGCAACAACGGTCTTGAGATAGCCGTCAACGCCCTTGTAGCTTTCAAGATATGCTTTGATATATCGTCCCGCCTCGGCAACGCTGATGCCGAGATCCTCGGAGAGCGAGTAGCTGCCGATACCGTAGACAATGCCGAAATTGATCGCCTTGGCACGCTTGCGCAGCTCGTCGGGGACGGCAGTGACCGGAACGCCGAAGACGGTCGCGGCGGTGTTTCTGTGAATGTCCTCGCCCGACAAAAAGGCATCGGTCATACCGGTGTCGCCCGAAATCGCGGCAAGAAGCCGAAGCTCGATCTGCGAATAGTCGGCGTCGCACAGAACGTAGTCTGCGTTTTCGGGGATGAAGAAGCGGCGCATTTCGCGTCCGAGCTTTGTACGGATCGGAATGTTTTGCAGATTTGGCTCGGCGGACGAAAGTCTGCCGGTTGCGGTCAGCGCCTGCTTGAAATCGGTGTGGATGCGTCCTTCGGTGTCAACCGCCTTCATAAGTCCGACAACGTAGGTCGAATAGAGCTTTGTCACCTGACGGTAGTCCAGAATTTCGCCAATGATGGGGTGATGGGTGCGGAGTGAGTTCAGAACCTCGGCATCGGTCGAGTAGCCGCTTTTCGTTTTCTTTTTGTGCGGCAGACCAAGCCGCTCGAACAGAATCTCGCCAAGCTGCTTTGGAG
>JAZLAP010000035.1:0-8045 GCA_045613265.1 Eubacteriales bacterium
CTTAGAGCGAATATAATCCATAAACTTTTCGGGATCAACCTTCCGCTTTTCCTTTTCAATGGCAATCAAGCTCTCGCCGATCAAATAAAGATCATCGGCAGAATCAAAAGCGAAACGAATGATATGATCTTTATCCACGCCGTTTTCCAATAGGTAATTATAAAAGATATTGTTCAGGAGATAGGATTTTCCACATCTGCGAATACCGGTGATAACCTTGATAAATCCGTTTCCTTTTCTTCTAATCAATTGATTTAAATATAATTCACGCTTGATTTCCATAAGCACCTCTATAATAGATTTTTGCAACTTTTAACTGTTTTCAATACTATTTTATCATAGAAACTGTAGTTTGTCAAGATTTATATAATAGATTTTTGCAACCTTTAACTATTTTATTCTTTATTCTCACTTTTAAGTTTTAAACTTTTTGTTAAAAACCGTTGTCCCTACCTGAACACACTCGTGAGCGGCTCGCCTATAATCCGGAACGGCAAGCTCGTCGGCGCGGTCACGCACGTGATGATCAACGATCCTACAACGGAGTATGGCATTTTTATTGAAAATATGTTAAACGCGACGCAAATGCCCGAGGCATTGGCATCGTAACACAAAAATCAAATAAAAAGGTTGTCCTTATGTCATCGCACCGCACGGGTGAGTCAGCATAAGGACAACTGTTTTTGTCCGAAGATGATGCAATTTCGCGTACAAAAGCATGTTTATTGTATAGCCGAAGAGAGCCGAACCTTGCGGGTTCGGCTCTCTTCGGCTATAACACTCACATATCGTGAACTATTCCGCTGATCTCTCATCCTGCTTTTTGTTTTTTCCTTTTCTCAAAGCCGAAGGAGAAACAGAGAATCTATCCTTAAATATTTTACAAAAATGGCTGTAGCTCGAAAAACCAAGAGCATCCGAGATCGCTTCCGCAGGCTCGTTCGTCCAAATGAGCTCGTCGTATGCGCGGAGCAATCTCAGCTCATTTATATATGATTTGAGCCCTATGCCAAAGTGCGTTTTCACCAGTCTGGCAAGATGGCTGTGGCTATAATTTGACAACGCAATCAGCGCCGGAATTCCTTTTTTCAGATTTTCGATTTTTTTCATTTTCTCAAGCGCAGATAGAAATCCCTTAGGAATGCTTGAATGATGGATTTGTTCATTTGTATGAACATATGCGTGCAACAGCATTGACAGTATCAGAATACAATCATTTTCGGAAACCGCTCGGTTTTCTATATAAATATCATATAACTTAAAAATTCGCGAAAAAGCAAAGCACACAGGGAAACACGCGAAAGATGCTCCATATACACCGGATAGCAGTTCGAAATGATCACGTTTCACCGAAAGCGAAATGATTTCTATGTCCTCACTCTGCTCCACAAAGCAATGCTTGTCACCGGGGGATAGCAGCATTACTGTTTTTGCTTCTGACGTTATCCTTTGATCATTTACGATCTGCGTTCCGCTTCCATTCAAAAAGCAAACAAACTCGTAAAAATCATGCGAATGATAAATATTGCTCAGCTTCCTTCCTTTTGCGAATTGAAAAAAATGATTTTTTTGTTCTCCGTGAACGATCGTGCCAAATTCATATAACACAGAGGTCATTTCAATTCCCTTTCTGCTTCTCAAAGTATAAAAATACGCATTCAATTATATCAAATATAGACAATAATGTCAATATTATGATCAAAAATCGCATATTTGTGATGAATATCGGCATTCAAAAAAATAACGATTTGTGATAGAATAAGAGGTGAATTGGGGAAGAATTTTCTATGGTTTTTTTATTATTCTCTTCTATTCTTGCGGCATCGTTTAACAGCGTGTTGATGCATAAAGCCAATTTGACAGAGAAAAGAGCTATCTATAGTAAAACAATGGATAGGTGTACTATTAGGTATATCGGGAATTTGTATAATAGGTATTCTGTAAATTTTATAAAAGGAGATAAAATATGATCGAATTTCAACACAAGTTGCCCGCAATGAATATAGACGGGAAGCATAACGGTACTTACAATAACAGAGAACTCGGATTCCCTTCTGTTTTAACCACGACAGATCCCAAATTAGGCTTATTTCTTTATCAAATGCGCAATAATATTTTATGTGAAAGAAGTCTTGTATTTATTGACGGAAAAATTCTTATGACCGATAAGAATTGGATACGCGATCACGTTCACATAATGAAGGCAATGCGTCATTGGGAGCACGATCTGAAATCATTTTTGAATTTTATCATCGATACGCAACGTGAAGACGGTCAGTTTTACGAATTGATAAAGCAGATCGACGATGTGCATTGGAGTTATGTCAACGAAGATTGCTACGTAATGTATCCCGAGGATAATTTATCCCTTGTTCGTTTGGAGCTTGAAGCGGATATCGAATATCTTGTAGTCGAGGGTGCTGTCTACCTTTACAAAACAACGGGAGACGACGAATGGCTGATCTCGGTCCTGCCGAAGCTTGAATTGGGCATTGATTATATAATGTCCGATGAAAAGCGATTCGACAGGGAGCACGGTCTTGTAAAGCGTCCGTTTACCATTGACACTTGGGACTTTACATGTCTGCCCAAGTCAGCAACAGACCGAAGAATAGCTCCGGATACTCCAATATCTATTATGCACGGCGACAATTCGGGCGTTTATCAAGCAATGAATCAGCTTGCGTGGCTAAACCGTCGTCTTGGAAACGAAGAAAAAGCACAAGCATGGGAGGCTCGTGCCGAAGAACTGAAGAAAAATATTTTCAAACATCTATGGAACGGAAAGTTCTTCATTCACCAGCTTCACTTAAATCACACCGGCGTTGATGATCTTGAAGGCGAACGGCTTTCGCTCTCCAACACCTACGACGTAAACAGAGGGCTTACCGATACCGCACAATCCCGCGCGGTTATCGAAGAATACATGTCCAGACGGAAAACCACAAAATACTTTTCGGAATGGTTTACTATTGATCCTCCGTATGAAAAATTCGCTAATCACAAACAGGGCGGCTACGTCAACGGAGCAATCTCTCCTTTTACGGCGGGAGAGCTTGCAAAGGCAGCCTTCAATAACGGCTACGAGGAATACGGATGGGATATCATTCAACGTTTTATCAAACTTGTCGAGCGCGACGGAACTACTTATTTTCTTTACGATACGGATGGGAAACCGCAGCCGGAAGGCGGCCCCAGCGCATGGGGTGCTGCAGCGCTCGTCAGTGCAGTCGACGAGGGACTTGCCGGCATAAATGACGTTGGCGTCAACTACGATGAAATTTTCTTTGCTCCCAAATTCCCCGTTACTTATTATACCGAGCTTCGCTACATTACAGGGTACGAGGTGTCGGGCAAAATGGTGGACGTAAGGTATATTCTGACCGATGACGGAATGCGCTACGACGTATATTCTCCGGCAAAGAGGATACAGGCGCATATCCTCCTCCCTAAAGGAAAGAAATGTGAAAAGCTTCTGATTGACGGCAACGCTTCTTGCTTTGAAACCGAGCTCGTGGGCGAATCGCTGTATATCAATTTTACCGTTTGTCCAAGCAATAAACTGTCTGTTGAAATTTTGTTTTCAAAATAACGCCGTATTGGCAGAAAATCATGATTAAAATAAAAATTGTCCCTATGCAACGCTCTCCACGAGACGGTTTGCATAGGGGCAACCGTTTTTTGCAGGCATCACGCCGCTTTCGCCAAGATCCAATCCGGCAGCTCCTGATATTTCCTCTCGCCGATACACACCGTCATAAGCCGAATCAGATGATCGCGGCGGCTCTGTATGCGGTAGGAGACATGCCCGTTGCCCTCGCAAAGCAACGCGAAAAATAATAGGGGGAGGAAAAGCCGCAATCGGCGGCGATCTCCTTTACGGATTTTTCGGTATTACAAAGCTCGTTCTTTGCCTTGCCGATCCGCAGGGACAAAATATAATCGTTGGTATTCAGTCCCGTCGCTTTTCTTACGTTACGGCGCAATTGCGACTCGGAGATGAAAAATTCCTCGCAGATCTCCTTCGTGGAAAGATGCGGATCCGAGAAGCGGCGGGAAACGTACAAAAGGATCTCCTTTGTTTGCGCGTTGCCCATTTCCGTCTCACACACCTCAATATTTTCGTAAAGAAGCGTATAAAGCAATGCCCTCGCACGAAGATCAGCGTTCGAGCTGCGGTCGTTCCATGCCGCCGCCGCTGCCCTGCATCCTGCGATGGCGGAATCGAGATCCTTGACCTTTAAGCGGCAGGGGGCACCGAGACGGATGTATTCATCGTTTGCAATACAGGTGAAGTCCAGAACAAAATAGGAAACCGTATCGGACAGGCGTTTGCCGTTATAGGGGATTTCGCTCGGCAAAAGCAAAAGGTCTCCCCTTCTTGCCGTTACGGTGCGCTTTCCGAAATGATATTCGATGGCACCGTCGGTAAACAAAACTGCCGCCTCAAAGGCGCGCGACTTTACGGTATCCCGCGCCCACCGTATTTCGCTCCGATAAAAAACGTTTACGATATGTGTCACCGTCAGATCCCACACGACCTTCTCCCCCTTTGCTTTTTCTTTACTACCATTATACCTCTTTATTGCGCCTTTGTCAATGACGGATTTGTGCATCATATTGACAGATTTGTGTATTTATTCTCGGATTCATCTGTATTATAATGATAATCGGAGGTGAACGAAAATGAAAAGCTTCGCAGAAAACCGCCCCTTTATCGAAAACGAATTTGAAAACGCGCGCTTTGACGCTTCGACGGGTGTTTCGCCCCAAGAGCTTTATATAACGCTGAAAGCAATACAGAACACGGAAACCGACGAGCCGCGTCCGCTTGTATGCGCAAGGGCTTTCGCCTATCTTTTGGACAATCTGCAGATTGCGATCAACGAGAACACGCCCTTCTCGGTGAAATTCAATCTTGGGATCGACTATTCCTATTTTGCCACGGCGAGCATTTTCCAAAGAGCGTTCGCGCCGCAGATCAACAAAATACGCAGAGAAAAGCTGCCCGAGGAATGCAAGCGCTTCGACAGGCTGGCAAGCGTCGGGCTTGACTGGATGGCGGTGGATTTCACGCACACCATTCCCAACTGGCCGTATCTTCTCGAAAACGGGTTTTCGGGGATCCTCGCCAATGCGAGGGCGGCGAGGGAACGACTGCTGCGCGACGAGGATCACACGGAGCAACAGATCGTATTTCTGGATTCGGTGATTTTGTGCTACGAGGCGATCCTGCGCCTTCTTTCGCGCGTACACGACTATTCTCTCGGCTTTGACCTGCCCGAATTTTCGGAATGTATCCGTCAGCTGACGCTGCGCCCGCCGAAGACTCTGTACGAGGTCATGATGTTTTCGGTACTTTACCTCTATTTCGAGGAAATCGGAATCGAAAAGGCAAGGTCTCTCGGACCGATCGACAGGCTATATCTTCCCTATTATGAAAACGATGTGCAAAACGGTATCTCCGAGGAAGCACTGTCGGAGCTTTTCCGCTACTATTTTATGCACTTCACCGCCGCCAAGCGTTTTGCCGAGCAGCCGCTCACCCTGTGCGGTATGGATAAGAACGGAAACGACCTGACGAACAAGCTGAGTCACCGTATCCTTCGGATTTACGACGAAATGGGGATCTACGATCCCAAGATCCATATACGCTGCCACAAGAATCTGGACGAAAGTATTCTCAAAAAAGCCGTTTCGATGATCCGAAACGGACACAGCAGCCTTTGTCTCATCAACGACGAGGCGGTGCTCCGCGGATACGAGCGCATCGGCATCCCGCGAGAGGACAGCCAGCACTACGTGATCTCGGGCTGCTACGAGCCGATCCTGATGGGCATGGAGGAGGCAGAGATCTGCGCCATGCGCTTCAACACCGTGAAATGCGTCGAGTTTGCCCTGAACGGCGGCAAGGACATTATGACAGGCGTGGCGGCGGGATACGAAAGTCCGACAGACATCAAAAGCTTTGACGCGTTCTTTCATATTTTTCTTTCGCAGCTCGATCACTGCACGGATTTTGCCTTGGATTTCATCGAAAAGCAGGGCAGATACAGTACCCTTATGAATCCGTCCCCGATCTATTCGGCAAGCTTTCCCGAATGCATCGAAAAGGGCAAGGACGTACACGAATACCCGATCAGATACAACAATCTTTCGCTGAAGTTTCACGGTCTGGCAACGACGGTCGATTCGCTCGTCGCCGTAAAAAAATACGTATACGACAAAAAGGAGATCTCGTTCTCCGAAATGCTTGAGGCTCTGACGAAGAACTGGGAGGGCTACGAGGCACTGCAGACAAGGATCCTGAACGACAGCGAGAAATACGGCAACAATATGCCCCTGCCCGACAGGATCACGACGGACATTCTTACGCATATCGCCGATCGCTACTGCGGAAAACAGCTTGAACGCGGCGGAAGGGTGCGGCTTGGACTTGACTCGGTCTATCACTGCATAAAGCACGGCGTGCAAACCGCCGCAACGCCCGACGGAAGATGCGCGAGAACCCCCATTTCAAAGAATCTGTGCGCCACCGACGGAATGGACAGAGGCGGCGTTACGGCGTATATGCAGTCGGTTCTGAAGATCCGCTCGGAGGACTATGTGGACGGCGTGCCGTTCGACTTCATTCTGCATCCGTCGGCGGTTGAGGGCGAAAAGGGCTTCCATGCCTTTATGACGCTTGTCAAGACCTTCCTTTCGTGCGGCGGCTTTGCCATTCAGGGCAACGTCTTCAACGCCGAAACGCTGAAGGATGCCCGGCAGCATCCCGAAAAATACGCAACGCTTCAGGTGCGCGTTTGCGGATGGAACGAGTATTTCGTCAAGCTTTCACGCGAAAAGCAGGATATGTTCATCAAGCAATGCGAGGTACAGAAAAAATGATCTTCGCCATCAAGCCCTTCGAAATCCACGACGGCGACGGCATTCGCACGACCGTCTTTTTCAAGGGCTGCCCCTTACGCTGCAAATGGTGTCACAATCCCGAATCGCTCTCCTTCAAGCGGGAAATGCTGTTCGATCCCGCACTCTGCCGCGACTGCCTTGCCTGTGTATCGCTATGCGATGCAAATACGGTAAGAGATAAAAAGCACATCTTTTTGCGCACGTCATGCATCGTCTGCGGTCAGTGCGTGAGCCTTTGCCCGAACAGGGCGTTTGAAGCGATGGGCATGGACATGACCGCAGAGGAGATCGCCGCCGAGGTATTGAAGGACGAAATCTTTATGAAGAACAGTGGCGGCGGCGTTACCTTTTCGGGCGGCGAACCGCTGGGGCAGGTCGAGCTTTGCATCGGGATCGCCGAGATTCTGAAGACACACGGGATCAATCTCGCGATCGACACATCCTGTGCCGTCCCCCGCGCCGCGATCGACAGGATCCTTCCGTATGCCGACAGCTTTCTCATCGATATCAAGGCGATTGACGAGGCAACACATATCGCTTGCACAGGTGTATCAAATAAGAATATACTTGAAAATATACTGTATATTGACCGTCTCGGCATCCCCATGGAGATTCGTTATCCGTATATCCCGACGATGAACGACGGCGAAGCAGAGCGCATTGCGGCGTTCGTCATGCGACTCAACAACCTAAAAACGCTCCGCATTCTGCCGTATCACAATTATGCGGAGCGGAAGTACGAATGCCTCGGTATCGACTATCCCCTGCCGCACGTCCCCATTCCCACCGCCGACGAGCTCGCCGAAGCCGAAAGCAGAATGCGCAAAACGGGACTGCGCAGCATCGCGGCGTTCTGACCGCAAGCAGCGGAAACGTCCGTTTTAAAGAGATTTACCCGCGACGAGTCATAACCACCGGCTAAGCCGGTGGCTTGCTCAGCCCTATAAGGGCATGTTACTGGCGGGGCTGAAAGCCCACTGAAACATTTGACACTAGCAAACTCGCCCTACTGCCACAGATGTGGCTACTATTTCGCCTCCCTTGTGCAAAGGGAGGTGGCACGGCTTGCCGTGACGGAGGGATTGTAAAAAATGCTCTCAAACAACCCCTCAGTCAGCTTCGCTGACAGCTCCCCT
>JAZLAP010000036.1:0-6303 GCA_045613265.1 Eubacteriales bacterium
ACTTCATCGGTTGCGGGAAAAGCTTTCCTCGGCATAATCCATCGACGGAACGTAGAGTCCGAAGACCTGCCTGCCGTCACGAAGCACGGGAACGAGGTCGTCAACCGACACCGTACTGCCGTCGGCATAGGAGTACACGGCGGCGTAGCGGAAGTGACACCAGCCGTCGCCCTTTACGATCCTTCCGCCTTCAATGACGATCTCAGGGGTAAAGACACCGCCGACCGCGTGACGGTCGTTGTTTTCGGGAATATAGAGATCGGTATAGCTGCCGTCATCGAGGATGCCGTCGCCGTCCTTATCCAGCAGGACGTATTCGCCCGCAGTGTTTTTGTAAAACCAGATGCGCTCAAAGCAACCGTTATACATCGTGTGTGACGAGCCGTCCGTAAGGATAAACTGCTCCTGCAGGCTCGCCTCCACATAGCCCTCGCGTTTTTCGATCGCATCGTAAAAGACGTAATTACCGTTTTTATCGACGAATACGAAATCGCCCTTTTCGTCGTAGAGATAGTGTCCGGCGATCTCGCCTGCCTCGGCGCAGACATAGTAGGTTTCACCGTCTACCGTCACGGCACAGCCCTCGGAGATTTGCGGCTTTTCTATCTTTTTGCCGAGCGGTACACCCGAAAGCGTGTAAAGGTTACCCGAAAGATCCATACGCAGTCGCGGCGTGTTGAATTTACCGAGTGTGTAGCTGTCGGTCAGGATACGGTAATTCGTACCCGTTGCCGACACGTCACCGCCGACGTATACCTTGCGGTAGCCGTCATTTATATTGCTTTGCGAAAGCTCCTCTGCGGTATAGAGCCGCGTTTCGCCCTTGACGGCGTAATAGAAGCTGCCCGCCTCGTACAGTGCGGGATCGCAGGTGGCGCGCGTGTATTTGACATCCATGCCCGTTAGCGTAGCGCCTGTGAGCGCTGTTGTGTCGTTCTCATAGAAGCCCGAGAGGTGCGAGCGGTTGACGTCGGATACGTTTCCCTTCACCGAAAGAATGACGTAGCTGTAGGGATGACGCGCAAAATCCGACCATACGCGGTTTGCGTACGGTTCACTGTTGCGCGAATAATAGTACTGGTTGTCGGGGCTTCCGTCCGCCGTGCGGTAGAGGTCGATATCGTAGGGAAGTGCCAGCTGTCCTGCGACGATTTGCGGCACTGCGCCTGCGTTATAGCGCTCCTCGGTGTGAACGTCACCCATAAAGACTGCCTGAATGTTTTTATACTGATGGATATACGGGACGGAATCCGTAGTGGGAAAAAGATGCCCCATCAGAAATACGCTGTCGTACTCCGCCGTCTGCGAAAGCATTGCATGCATGAAATCCGAGCGGGGAGGGGAATAGCGGACGGTCTGCCCAACCGAGCCGTTTGCCGTACCGACCTCGACGTAATATTTGTAGGATTCAAACTGATGTCCGTTCACGAATACGAACGCCGCGAGCAGCTCGTCCTCTTCGGTCAGCGATTCCTCGCTGACGTAGAAATCGTAACAGTTACCGTCGCCTGCGTAGGTCTCGCGGAAAGCCTTGAGATCCTCTTCGTCGAGCGTTGAAAGGACTTTGATCTCTCCGTTGCGGCGGATAACGCGGACAAGGTAATTTACGCTGTCGGAATCCTCGTAACAGATATAATCGTCGTAGGCATCACGGAGATACTTTCCGTTTTCCTCGTCGGTCGGATGCCCGAACAGCTCGGCGTAGTGGAACATGCGCTCCCATTCGGTGAAATCGAGATCGTCTCTGTCAAGACTGAAATCCATGAGGTAGTCGTGGTTGCCGTTCGCAACGAAATAGGGAATACCTGCCGCCGAAAGCTGATCGAAGAAGAGCTTTTTCGCAACGTAGGTTACGTTCAGCGGATTTTCCCAAAACTCCTCAAGCGACGAGCCGTAGTGTGCGTTTCCTTTCAGCTCGTCCGCCTTGTAGCGCGTGTTTTCGGGCTGGAACTTGGCGTAGCACCCGTCGTTCATGGCAAGGTCGCCGAGGTGCATGACCATGTCGATCTTCCCCGCCTTGTAAAGACGGATCACATCATCCACAAATCGCTGCAGCTTTTCATCCGCACTTTGTCCGTGCTCGTCGTACTCAAAGGTGTAGTTGTTGTAGAGTTTCAGCGAGGCTTTTTTGGGAATATAACCCTCGGTTTTGGAATAGATCTGTTGGTTCAGGTTCGTGCCCGTGTAATGCGTGTCGGTTACGATCAGAACGCGAAGCCCCGAAGGCGTGACGGTGATGTTGTCTTCGGTCTCGCCGCCCCCTTCGCTTTGGCTTTCTTCGGATTCCATAGGCTCACGGCTATGCTCCGAGGAGAGCGGCGAGCAGCCCGCAAGCGACAGGAGAAAAATAAGCAAAAGAAGCAGGGAAAACAATCGGTTTTTCATAACGGGATTCCTTTCTGCCGAAACAGCGTGTAAATGTGCTACCACTATTATAGCATATTATTTACACGCTGTCTAGTGTTTTCTGATAAGTTTTCTTTGTTTTTTGAGAAATCGGCTTTTTTCAGAGATTTCCGCTAAAATGCAAATAAAAGATTACATTTCATGCGGTATTTAAAACCAAAGAAAAGCGGGGGAGAAAAGGCTGGTTCTCATAAGGAAGTTTAATTTCTCCTTGTAGGGACAGGCGTCCTCGACTGTCCGCAAAGGTATAAATGCAACGCAGAAGACAAAGATAGCCCCGACAGATTTTCAAGGTCTGTCGGGGTTGTTGTTATGTTAGATCATATGTGGTGTAACCCAATTTCAAAATGTTCTTTTGTAACTGATGAAACCTCTGTAATCTGTTTCCGAAAAATACTTTTTTCCCAAACAGATTACAAATATAGTTCCTCTTAAAATATATTATTGTGTTAATGCCACTTGTATGAAAGCAAAAATATTTGCCTTCAGCATTTCTATCGCCGACACACTTTCCATTAGAATCGCCGTATTCTTTCTTAAAATTATCAGCACAAATTTTAAGGTCTATGATATGAATATCTTTTCTATCTCGGACAATAATAGTTGAATTGCTTTGGTTGATTGCAATTATATTGTGATCATAAACTTTTACAAGTCCGTACATATTTTCCTCCGTTTTATCGCCAGTTTCGCCTTTGTATTACAAAGGCATAGGGCGAAGCCCATCCCCCTTGTAGGGCGGTGCCTTGGTGCCGCCGTGGCCTAAATTGCGGCGGGAGCAAGCCCCCCCCCTACGATATACCCCATTATATCACAGATCGGCAGAGAAAACAGGTAGGGGCGATTCATGAATCGCCCGTTCTTGTTTTGCGTATTTCAGCGGGCGATTCATGAATCGCCCGTTCTTGTTTTGCATATTTCAGCGGGCGATTCGTGAATCGCCCGTTTTTGTTTTGCATATTTCAGCGGGCGATTCGTGAATCGCCCCTACAAAATACAAACGTCCTTATGAGAAGGAGCCTAAAGCGAGACTTTTACATTTATCTTCGTGCTCTAAAGCTCCGAAAGCGCAATGCGGAAGGGGGAGGCGAGGTAGTCGGCGCTATTGTAGAGGTTATGGCGCGGCGTGTCGTGGTAGCCCATGCAGAAGAAGGCGGCAGAATCGGGGATGCTGACGGTCAAACGATCCTTTTCGATCGTAACGGCAGTCTCGCGCTTCGTGCCGTCCTGCATCAGAAAGAAAAAGTCGCGCGCATCCTCGGCGTTGCCCATAAAATCGGCAAAATGCAGACCGTCGCCGTGCGAGAAGCCGACCGTGAGGCGGTCGCCGTCGCGTACCGCCGTTGCCAAGACAGGACCTGTGTATTCGCAGTCGTAGCCAAACTGTGAAGCGAGGATCGCATGCGAAAGCTTTTCGGCAACGGGATACTTATGGACGGGGTGGATGACGGCGGTATCCTCGCCCGTATCGGTGAGCGAGACGGCGTAGACGTCGGCGTCACGCGCGGGTGCCGCAACGATCGCCTCGCGGACGGGTGCCCAGCTGCCGAGCGGAACGTCCGCCCAGCCAGCCTTGATGCTGTCAAAGGCGGCGATCTCGACAAGGTAGAAGGAGAGGTGCGGATTTTCTTGGTGCTGCCGCCAATCGGCGATCAGCGTATGCAGGTAATCGCCGTAATACTCGCCCTCTCCGAAGCCGACGTTCGACTCGCCCTGATACCACAGAACGAAGGAAACGGCATAGGGGGCGACGTTTACATATTTATTAAGGTAGAGCCAGTGGTCTCGGTTGAATGCGGCAGAGGCGTCGGGATAGGGCGTTTCGACCGCGGGATCGATGCCGCTTTCCCGGAGCGCCGCAGGTGAGATCCAGGATTCGATGCGCGAGCCGCCCTTGTTGCAGGAGATCACGCCCACCGTGACCGAAAGCTTTTCTGCGAGGATGTGCGCGACAAAGAAGCCGATCGCAGAGAAGGCTTTTTCGCGCACGCCGTCGGCGATATACCACTCGTCGCCGCCCGCATATTCGCTTTCCGTGCCGCTTCCGTCCATATTGTGGCGCTCCTGATAGAGACGCACCTTCGCATTTCTTGTCAGCGGAAGGGGGCAAACGCTGTCCTTTATCGCCCATTCCATATTCGATTGCCCTGCGGCAAGCAGAACGATGCCGACGGCAACGTCGGTTGCGGTCAGGGTGATATCGCCTGCCGTAACGGTCAGTACGGCGTTGCTTTCGTAGCTGTCGATCGCGGGGAGATACGCCGTAAAGCGTCCGTCGGTCGGTGTAAAATCCGCATGGTAGCTGTCGCCGCTTTGCAGAGCAAGCGTGACGCTGCCCGCCGTGTCGCTTTCACCGAACACGCGGATGGGAAGCCCCTTCGGGAAGACGGCGTGATCGCCGAACAGGGGGGAAAGAATAAGCCTTGCCATAGAAAGATGCTCCTTTGAGAAAATTTGAGGTTTCGGATTTGTCATTGTATCCATATCATATCACATCGGAGCGGGAAAAGCAAGTGCGACAACCGAAAAACATTTTTTCATCGCTTGCTTCCGCTTGCTTTCGCCGTCTCTGCCAAGTATCCGCAAAAGAACGCGCGTTTTTTCGAAAACTCTGCATAAATAGAACAAAATAGTGCAAAAGCGCGCCGTCGCTTTGACAAATTTCACGGCGGAGCAGGGGTACAATGAAAGAAAATACCATTTTATGCGGGAGGCTTCCTATTTATGACAGAACGTAAGCTATATGAAAACAAACCGACCATGTCTGCTCTCATCGACCTATTATTTCCGCGCGTTGGCGGCGAAAGCCGCGCAAAGCAGATATTGTTTTCCGTCATCAGCCTGTGTTCAGGATTTTTGTTTGCGGGGACACCGTGCATTTTCTCCGCCTATCCCTTCGGCGCTTCACTGCTCGCGGCGGTACGAAACCGTACATTGCTTGTCTACATCGGGCTTGCTGCGGGCGCTTTGCTGCAAAGCGGCGCGGCGGCACCCATTTACATCATTCTTTATACCGTGATCCTTCTTTTGCGAATTCTCTTTTCCACGCCGCGTGAGGGCGGTCGCATTCTTCCTTCTTCGCGTGCCTATTTTCACGAAATGCCGCACCTGCGTGTTGCTTCTGCCGCCATAGGCGGACTGTTTGTCGGGATCTATGAGGTGATCGCGGGTGACCTTGCCATCCCGTCGCTTCTCTACGCGCTCACAATGATTCTGCTCGTTCCCGCCTTTGCCTTTTTGTACCTTGCCTTCTTTGAGTGCGATTTTTCCTTTGAGGAGCTGCTTGCGATCCGCGTCTACGACGTAAAGGAGCGTCTGTCGGCGTTCGGACGGTTTGCTCCGTTTCTGCTTTCGGTGTCGGAGATCGCGCTTGCCGCGACCGTCGTTACGGCGCTTTACGGCAAAAGTCTCTTCGGCTTTTCCTTTACGGCGCTTGCCGCGGCGCTTTTCACGCTTGTTGCCGCCGAGCGTAAGGGGGCGGTTACTGCCGCAATCCTCGGCTTTGCCGTGATTTTGCCGTCGTTGCCCTCGCTCGCCCCCGCATTTGCGGTCATGGGCTTTCTGTCGGGTATACTTTTTTCGATCGGCAGCTTTCTCGCGACCTCGGCAGGTGTGATCGGACTTGCGGTAACGCTGGGCATCACGGGCGGACTTTCGGCATTTCTCGCGGCAGTTCCCGAGAGCGTGACGGCGGCAGCGCTCCTGTTACCGCTTTTGCGCGGGATAAGGAAAGAGCGTGAAGCCGCCAAGCAAAAAGAAAAGACCATCGTATGCTACCATAAAAACGATGATCTTGCTCATATGGAGCGTTTGTCGGGTGCGTTTCAGAATCTCTCGGCAACGCTTGGTAACATGGCGGACTATATGCGAAAGCCCGATGCCAACGATCTGTTTGCC
>JAZLAP010000037.1:0-2325 GCA_045613265.1 Eubacteriales bacterium
ACGACATGGCTACGATCCGATTTAGATCATGATGCGCTCGACGTCACCGAGTCGTTCGACGGGCGGATCGTCAGGGTGCAACGCAAGTTTTATGCCGTGCTTTTCGGCGTAAGGAATGGTCGCTTTGATAAAATATTCGTAATTTACCCACAGCTCGTCTGCGGTGATACGTGCGCCCGTGGGGACAAAATCCTTTGCGTTAAATTCGGTGACTGTTGCGCCGCCGCGCTCGGAAACGGTGCTTGACGTGCGAAGCCAGCCGATATGCGCCATAAAATTGAAGCAGATGGTATCAATTCCGTGCGCTTGCATATGCGGGAACATAGAGATCACTTTTTCGATGCTTTCGTCGCGCAAGGCATCGCCTGCTTTAATGTGGTCGTGAAGCTCGTTCGGCATCGGCTCGATGGCGACGGGTGTAATGCCGAAATCGGTAAATGCTTTGACGAGCCTGTCCCAGTGGGCTCTGTCGCCATAGTCGAAGCCTTGATGCTCGGGAAGTCGTATGACACCGTGGCGCACACCCGATGCAAGGGCAAAATCCCAAGTGCTGTCTCGCTCTGATCTGAAATAATCCGTCAAAATCATTCCGTCGCCCCCTTAAAGCCGCATACCGCCGTCAACAAGCAGCTCGGCACCCGTTATATATCTGCCCGCCTCGGAGCAAAGCAGGAGTGCCGCGCCCATGCAGTCACTCGGCGCTCCGAAAAAACCTGCCGGAATACCCGCGAGCACCTTGCTCCGATATGACTCATCGGAAAACACGGCGTCGTTTCTCGGCGTTTCGATAACTCCCGGCAAGAGAGCGTTGACCGTAACGCCGTCCCCCGCGACCTGCTTTGCTACGTTATGTACAAGACTTTGCACCGCGCACTTGCTTGCGGCGTAGACAGACATATCGGGATGCGGACGGTACTGCGCAACGCTTCCGACAAAGAGAAACCGTCCCCATTTTTTTCTTTGCATCGGCGGGATATAGGTTTGCATCAGTTGCAGTGTGGAGCGAAGATTGATATTGATCTGCGTATCAAAATCGAGGTTACTGATCTCCGTCCATGATCTCCGTATCTGTACGCTCACGTTAGCGACTACAATATCAAGCTCTCCCGTCTCCTTGAAAATGCTGCAAACGGCATCCTCGCTTGAAAAATCACCTGTAACGAAAAGGTTGCTCCCGATCTCGGCTGCAACCCGCTCTGCTTTGCTCCTGTCGCGCGAACAGTGGATATAAACCTGAGCTCCGCTTTCTTGCAGTGCTTTTGCAATCGCGTAGCCGATACCCTGCGTCGAACCGGTGACGAGTGCTCTCTTGCCCGAAAGATCAAATATGCTTTTTATATTCATTCTTTACCTCCTTTTACCTCCGTCTGTGAAGTTGTTTTGATTATAGCATCGTTAAAATACGAAGTCAATAAAGTTCATAATGTGAACTTTATATTGACATTTCGGAGGAGTTCGTTTATAATAAAAAGCGAAAGGAGAGGCTGTTATGCTGCATTCGATTGAAAAAGCGCTTTCGGTCTTGTCTGCCCTTGCCGACGAAAAAAATTCTCCCGTTACCGTAAGCAGCCTTGCAAAAACAGTTGGGATCAATCGCTCTACTTGCTCGCACATTGTAAAAACTCTTGTTAAAAGCGGTTACGCGCAGAGAGTATCGCATAAAGAAGGCTATATTTTAGGGCCTGAGGCATACCGCCTTTCGAGGTTTGGGCAATATGAAAATGCGACGGTCGAGATCTGTCGCCCCATTATGAAATGGCTCCATAAAAAAACGGGACAGGTGATCATCTTCTCGGTCATACAGAACGAGGAAAAGTATATCATTACGCTGATCGACAAGGAGCGGAAGATTTTCAAAGAGGACGAGGCCATCCGCATCGACGATATTTACCGCACCGCAACGGGCAGGATCATTCTTGCCAATATGGAAGAAGAGGGCATAAAGAAAATATACGAAAAATACGGTGCCCCCAAGACAACAGAGTGGGAAGGCGTGGATACGTACGAAAAGCTGCTTTCGGCACTCGCTAAAATAGGAAAAGAAGATATTATAACAACAGTAGAAAAAATGAAATGGGGGTATCGGATCGGCATCGGCGGTGCCATCTTTGTTGGGCATAAATGCATCGGCGCCATCGGCATTGCCTTTGTGTTTTCCGATGAGGAATACTCCGCGTTTCAAGCGAAGCGGGCAGAGGTCGAAAGAATACTCCGCAAGGGCATTACCGAAATCAACAGACGGTTGCGTTATAGGTAAAAGCAATGCTCCGCAAAGTACGCCATGCACCGATAAACATAAGGGGCAAACGGATTTAGAGCAGAAAT
>JAZLAP010000038.1:0-10106 GCA_045613265.1 Eubacteriales bacterium
CTACCGTTCTCCGTATAAGGAGCGCCCGCTTGACGACAACACCCTACAATGCCTTGAGGCAGAGCAGCTATATTTCGCGGGAAAGCGCGGCGAGGCGAAACGGATCTGGATGCGGCTTCGCAAGGAGGGGTGCCTTGAGGCGGAGTATGCGATGGGCTGTTATTTCTTTGCACAGAAGAAGCTCCTTGACACGGTGAAGGGATGGCTGAGCGCCGCCGAGCGCGGTCACGGCTATGCCGCCTTCAACCTTGCCATTCTGTTTCGTGATCTGATAGACTACGGATTCAACGAGAAATACGGAACCGATCTGAGCTTCGACGAAAGAAAAAAGATCATAAACTGGATCTATCCCTGCGACGCAGGCGCGCTGATCAAATATTTGCGTATTGCGGCGGTGCAGGACGTCCCCGAGGCGCAGTACAATCTTGCGTGTATTTATCGGAACGGCGAAAAGCTTCCCATGTGTTATCCCTATAACGAGGTGAAGTCGTGTCGCGGACTTGCGATCTATTGGGCGTACCGCGGCGCTATGCACCGTCATGCAGAAAGCATCAGAATGCTGTCCGAGCTGTACGCCGAGCTTTTGCCGTACAGTGATGAGAGCGGAAAGGCGCAGATCGAGCCTGCGATCAAGGCGCTCCGTATATGGCTCGATCAGAATGCGCCCGAGGCATGTGAGGGCGAGCTTGAGCCGATCACAACGCTCTTTGGCCCGATGCACCATGAAAAGCATATGAAGTATGACGAGGAGGAGGATTTTCGCGTGCTGATTCGACGCACGGTCAATGCAATGTCGCATAAGATCGTGCGCGCAAACATGGGAAGTCGGCACAAGGATAACGTATACACCTTCGATCGATACGTGCTTGATTTGAATTATCACGCGGCGGGAAGCTATGATTGCTGTATTCCCGCCATATACCCGAATCTTCGCCTGAAGGGGCAGGGTGAGGTCGTGTACGGGCAAAGCCTGATTCTCGACAAGGATAAGAAAACGGCTACCGACGGTCTTGAGATCGAGGCAAGAAACGTGTTCAAAAAAACGCTGAGCCGTTTGATCCATGGCGAGCCCTATTGCGTTCTTGCAATGGAAAAGATCGCACAGCACTTCGGGGTAAAAAAGGGCATTGAAAAGTATACGGAATCCTACGTTGTGGGCAATATTGCCGCCGTCAGCATCGACAAAAAGAGCATCGCGGGTGAAAAATACGTGTACGTTCCGCCAAAGCCGGAGCCGGAGCCTTACCGTTTTGAGCCGCCGGCGAAGGCGTCCTCCTCGTCCTCGGCAATTCCGTGGTGGATGGAAGTCGCGTTCGATGCGGTCTCGTCAAAGCCAAGCGGCTATTACTCCTTCGACGGAAGCGTGGAGCGCGAGCTGAAGCAGGACGTAGGAAACTCCAATATTTATTTCGATTCTGCGGGAAATAAATTTTATTCCTCTGACGGCACAAACTTTACGAAATGGTGACAAAACAGAGGGTTTCTGTGACAAATCAAAAGGGGTACGCAACACCGTTCGTGCTCCTTTTGTGTTAGTGGAAACATATCTTGGTAAAAGGTGTTTCCTCTTTTCCTCGTATCCACTAACACTGATATGAGATTGTGTGGCAACAATGAAGGGATTCACTTTTTCGGTGCGTTCCTTCGGGTGCGCACTTTTTATTTCGGACCGTAAAGCCGACAACGCTTCTTTGCTTCTATCCGTATCGCCTTCGCCATACAATACAATAGAAGGGGAAGGTGATCGTGTGAAGAGAAAATGTACGCGCGCGCTTGCGGGCGCACTGGCTTTTGTTGCGGCGTTGCTGCTCTTTTCAGGCTGCGGTGCGAATCATACAACGGCGTTTGAGCGCCTGTCACGCCTTAAGGATGCGGGACTTTTGCCCCATGGACGGTATTATAACAGTGAAGCTGAAAAGTGGGAAGAGGGCTACATCACGACGGATACCGCCGAAAAGCTTTATCGCTTTGACGGAGTCTCGGAGCTTCATCATGCGGAACGCTATGCCGTATTCGTCTCCGATCGCTTCGGTCGGATATGCGAGATCGGTATCTTTGACGCACCCGATCGCGTATCGGCAAACGAGCTGCTCGTGATGTGTGAGCGGCGCATTGCACTTCTGTCCCGTTATGCCGAAAACGGACTGAATGAAAGGATCCTGCTCTGCGGCAATAGCGTTATGTATATCGCGGGACTTGACGAAGAAAGCGCGGAGAGGGTTTGCGCTTTGCTCCGCTAATAAAAAAGCTCGAATTGCAACCTGCGGTTTGCAATTCGAGCTTTGATTTTATCAAAACGCTATGTCGTCTTTCGGTCAGGCGTCGGGTGAGAGGACGATCTTACCGTTGGTAAAGCCCATCTTGATCGCTACGGCATAGCTCATGCTCTGCGTACCTTCTGCAAGCGATACCGTATCCGTGCCCAAAAGACCGTTGCTTGCGGCAACCGTAAGCGTGTGTGCACCGCCGTTCACCGTAACCGAAACGGTTTGACCGTTTTTCAAGCGTCCGACCTCTACGTCGTCAACGTAAGCGATCAGCTCCGCTATCATGCCCGTAAAGGCTTTTTTGCGTGAGATCGTCAGTGTGCGTGAGATACCGTCAAACTCGCTTGCCGCCGAGTTGCTTTCTTCGCCTTCCTTCACTGTTTCCTCGAAGGTTGCTTCTGTAGCCGCCTGTTTTTTTGCCTTCAAGCCGTAGTAAACGGCGCTTCCGAGCAGATACAGTGCGTATGCGCGGATGACGAGATCGAGGAGCATTGAAAAGTCACCGTTCAGCGCGAGCAAAACGAAATCGAAGAGAAAGAGAACCGAATCGATACCGAAAAGCAAAAGCCCGGCGATCAGGCAACCGACGCGCTTCTTCGAAAAGAAGAAGAGGAAGATATAGGGGGAGATCGACAAGAAGGCGAGGATGAAGGTCACGATAAGATAAAGGATCTCGTTCGTTTCAAGATAAAGCAAGGCACCGTTGATGGCAATGATCTGCGACACGTACGTGGAAAAGAGAAAGTATGTATTCGCGAATGCGATCGAAAACAGATTGATGAGCGAGATGATCAGGATTACAAGCAAGGCGTAACGCCCTTGCTTATACCGCGCCTCGTTCTGCGCCTTCTGGATGGAAGCAAAATTCTGTTTTGGGGTCATAGGTAGAGTCTCCTTTCGAGTTTGGAAGCCGTGAAACGGGGATGCGACTTTAACTACGGCTTTAACTAATTATACCAAATTCGTCGGGTTTTGTCAACGGGTTTTGTAAAAAACCATGCTATCGATTTTCCGTGCGTTTTCGCCTCAGAGAAGCTCGGCGATATCGTAGATGAGGCGCTCGGTTTTTTCCCAACCGAGGCAGGGATCGGTGATCGACTTGCCGAACACGCCCTCCTCGACCTTTTGCGCACCGTCCTCAAGGTAGCTTTCGATCATGAAGCCCTTGACGAGCGCGTGAATGCGGTCATTGTGGCGTGCCGAATGTAAAACCTCCTTGCAGATGCGCGACTGCTCCAGATATTTCTTGCCGGAGTTTGCGTGGTTGGCATCCACGATGAGCGCGGGATTTTGAAGCCCCGACTTGTCATAGAGATCGGCGAGGAAGGCGAGATCCTCGTAGTGATAATTCGGCAGGCTCTGTCCGTGCTTGTTGACAAGACCGCGCAAAATGGCGTGCGTGAGCGGATTGCCCGCCGTTTCGACATGCCAGCCGCGATAAATGAAGCTATGCGCATGCTGTCCTGCGGTAATGGCGTTCATCATAACCGAAAGATCGCCGCCCGTGGGGTTTTTCATGCCGATCGGAATGTCGATGCCGCTCGCCGTCAGACGATGCTCCTGATCCTCGACCGATCGGGCACCGACCGCGACGTAGGAGAGAAGATCCGAGAGATAGCGATGGTTTGCGGGATAGAGCATTTCGTCGGCGGTGGGGAGACGGATCTCCGAAAGCACGCGCGTATGGAGCGAACGGATGGCGAGAATCCCCTGGAAGGGATCCGGCTTTGCCATTGGATCCGGCTGATGGAGCATGCCCTTGTAGCCGTCACCCGTCGTGCGCGGCTTATTCGTATAAATGCGAACGACGGTGAGGAGCTTATCCTTCACCTGCTCGCTGACACGCTTGAGGCGGCTTGCGTATTCGATGACAGCATCCTCGCGGTCTGCCGAGCAGGGCCCGATGACGAGGAGCTTCTTTTTCGACTCGCCCGTAAAAACGGCGGCGATCTCCTTATCCTGCTCTGCCTTGAATGCCGCCGCCTCGGCAGAAAGCGGATATTGCTCCTTGACCTCCATCGGGATCGGAAGCTTACGCACAAAATTCATTGATGTCATCATGATTTTTCTCCATTTATATACTTCACTAAACATTCAATCGCGTAACGGTAGCCGAGAAGCCCTTGCCCCATCACCGTTTTGACGGCAATAGGCGCAACGTAGGACACGTGGCGAAAGCTTTCCCGCTCCATGACGTTTGAAATATGCACCTCGACCGTGGGGATGCCGACTGCCTTCAGGGCATCGGCAATGGCAATGCTCGTGTGCGTATAGGCGGCGGGATTGATGACGATACCGTCAAATTTCCCGTACGCCTCCTGTATTTTATCGACCAGAACGCCTTCGTGGTTCGACTGAAACATCTCGTGCGTTACGCCGTTTTCGCGGCAGGTATCGGCAACGAGTGCCGCGAGTGCCGCATAGTCCTCTTTGCCGTACACGGACGGCTCACGGATGCCGAGCATATTGAGGTTCGGTCCGTTCAGAATGAGCAGCTTCACTGTAGTACCTCCCATAGCTTTTTCATGGTTTCCTCGGGTGTTTTCTCCATCTCCAGCACGATATCGGCGAAGCGGAGATAGAGCGGCAGACGTGCGCGGTACATCGCTTTCAGATCCTTGCCCTCCGACAAGGGACGTCCCTTTGTCGCACACCCTTCAATATCGCGGGTAAGGAAAACGACACGCCCGTTTGCATGCAGGGGATATTCGTTTTCCGCGCGCGTGACACAGCCGCCGCCGGTGGCGATCACGCATGCTTTTTTCATGGAAAGCGCGGCAAGCGTTTCGCTTTCCAAGCGTCGGAAGACGTCCTCGCCGTCCTCTCTGAAAATATCGGGGATGCGTTTCCCCACGCTTGCCTCCAACACCTCGTCGGCATCGTAGCATTCGCATCCGCGTGCCTTTGCCAGCAATCTGCCGACCGTTGATTTTCCGACACCCGGCATGCCGATCAGAATAATATTTTCGTTCCTTTTGGCGATCTCGTTTTTTACGCGTGCGATCTCACCGTCGGGAATTGCTTCGCCCGTAAACAGCTCGGCGGCGCGCTTTGCCTGTGCGACCAGCATCGAAAGTCCGTTTACCGTGCGCATGCCGCACGCCTCTGCATCAAACAGAAGCCGCGTTTTCATGGGGTTGTAGATGAGATCAAGCACGGCTTGCGCCGACGGGAAGCGCGAGATATCGATCGGCGTTTCTCCCGCATGCGGATACATGCCGACGGGCGTGGTGTTGACCAAAAGCTCGGCATCGGTATGGCGGTAGACGTTTTTGTAATTCACGTCGCCCGTCCGCGACACGGTGAGGATCTCGCCGGCACCGCGATCCGCAAGTACGGTACGCACCGTCTTGGATGCGCCGCCGCTACCGAGGACGAGCACCTTTTTACCGTGGGGATCGACACCGCTTTCGTCGAGCATATAGGAAAAGCCGTAGTAGTCGGTATTGTCGCCGTGAAGCCCGCCGCCCCTCCGCGTGACGGTGTTGACCGCACCGATGCGCATAGCCTCCGGCGAAAGCGAGTCGAGAAAGGGGATCACCGTTTCCTTGTGCGGGATCGTGACGTTCAGTGCGTGGAAGAGACCGTTCCTCAGAAAGTCGCCCACCGCCTCGGTCGGCATCGGAAACAGGGTGTAGCTATAATCGGCAAGACAAGCGTGGATCTCGGGCGAAAAGCTGTGTCCGAGGCTTCCGCCGATGAGACCGGTTTTCATTTCGGTATATCCCTTCAGCATAGGCGATGCCTCACCCGTTCAGAGTATACGAGCCGAGATAGCGAAGCGAGTCGCATTCGTGCTCAAGCTCGGTCAAAAGCTGCAGAAAGCGCGGCGAATAGACCGAAATATCAAGATCGAAATAAAAGGCAAATTCAAAGTCGCGGTCGGGAATCGGGCGCGATTCGAGCTTCGTAAGGTTGATTCCGAGTGCATAGAAGCGCGACAGAATGTGATAAAGTGCGCCCGGCTTGTGCGATACCGTCAGCACAATGCTCGTGCGGTCGGCGCCGGGGAAGATCTTAAGATTCTTCGAAATGCAGATGAAGCGCGTGAAGTTGTTGCCGGTATCCTGTACCGCGCTTTGCAGGATCTTCAGTCCGTACAGTGCGGCGCAGTCACGAGACGAGAGGGCGGCAATGTCCCTGCGCCCCGAATTGCGTACCGTCTCGGCGGCAACGGCGGTGTTGGCGACCGGCGTGAGCTTCACGTCGGGGAGCGAGCGCAGGAAGCTGCGGCATTGCGAGATCGCTTGCTCGTGGCTGACGATCTCCTTTACGTCCGAAAGCTCACATCCGGGATTGACCAGCAGATTGTGGTCGATCTTCAGACGCACCGAGCGCACGATCGAGAAGGAGTGGCGCAGCATAAGGTCGTAGACCTTCAGAACAGAGCCTGCCGTACTGTTTTCGATCGGCAGAACGCCGTACTCGCATTCGCCGTTCTCGATTGCCGAAAACACATCGTCGAAATCGCGGTAATAGCGAATGTTCGGATAGGAGAAGATCTTCTCGGCGGCGATCTGCGAATAGGCACCCTCGACGCCCTGGCAGGCGACGGCGGCGCGCTCGGGAAAGATCGAGGGCGTGTCCGCAATTGCCCGTTTGACCGATGCGGCGATCTCGCCCTCTCCGCCCAGAAGACGTCCCTGATAGGCGCGGGAAAGACCAAGCAGCGTTGAGTAGAGTGCAACTGCCGAATCGGCATGCTCCTCTCCCGCAAGCTCGGCGATCTTGGCAAGCAGGGCACGCTCGCGCGAGGCGTCGAGGACAGGAAGCCCATTCTCCTTTTTATATGCGGCAACGTTTGCGGCAACCTTCATGCGCCGTTTATACAGCGCAACGAGCGAACGGGCGATCTCGTCGATCTCGCACCGAAGCGCGTCAAGCGTCTTCTTCTGTTCCATCTGTATGCTCCTTTGAAAGTATAAGGTCAAGGATCGCGATCGCTGCCGCCGCCTCTACGACGGGAACGGCACGCGGCAGGATACAGGGGTCGTGTCTGCCGCCCACACGGATCTTGGTTTCCGTCATGGTCGAAAGCGAGACCGTCGTCTGCTCCCTTGCGATCGAGGGCGTGGGCTTTACGACACAGCGGAAGACGAGCGGTGCGCCCGTCGTCATTCCGCCGAGAATGCCGCCCGCGTTGTTTTTCTCAATATAGATCCTGCCGTCCTTGATGCGGTAGGGATCGTTATGCTCCGAGCCGCGCATAGAGGCGGCATCAAAGCCCGCGCCGAAGGAAACGCCCTTTACGGCGGGGATGGCAAAGAGGATCGACGAAAGACAGCTCTCAACCGAGAAGAACATATGCTCTCCGAGCCCGAAGGGCAGTCCCGTCACCGCACATTCGATGATACCGCCGACCGAATCGCCGTCCTTCTTTGCCTCGGCAATCGCGCGGCACATAGCGTCTGCGGCTTTCTCCGACAGTGTGGGGAAGTCACGCGCTTTCAGGATATCCGCCTCGCGGTCGCCCACGCTGTCAAAGCAAAAAGGTGTGTCGCTTTCGTTTGCGATCGAAAGCGCGTGTGCAAAAACACGGATGCCGCGTGCCGCCAGATATTGCAGGCAAAGTCCGCCCGCAACCGCGATAAGCGAGGTGAGTCTGCCGGAAAAATGTCCGCCGCCGCGCAGATCGACCGATTTTCCGTATTTCATTACGGCGGCGTAATCGGCGTGCGAGGGGCGCGGCGTATCCTTCAAAGCTTCGTAATCGCCCGACCGTTGATTTTCGTTATAGATGACGGCGGTAATGGTTTTGCCGTCGGTCACACCGTCGGATACGCCCGAAAGAAAGTGCGGCATATCGCTCTCCTTACGCGCCGTTGCATAAGCGGCGTTGCCGGGGGCGCGGCGGCGCATAAGCGTCATCAAACCATCGGTATCGATCGTCATCCCCTTCGGGAAGCCGCAAAGCGTCATTGTCATTTCATCATCGTGAGATCCGCCGTCAATTCTGAGCGAGAGACGGTTTCCGTAAGCGTAGGACATAGGTAGCTCCTTTTGCCGTTGTTCGATTTACGTATGTTGTTCGATTTACGTATATTGTTCGATTTACGTATATTGTTCGATTTGCGTATGTTGTTCGATTTGCGTATGGATATAAAGCGATTCAAAATCGCGGAAAAAGGCAGGATAGGATTTTTCCACCGCCTCGGCACCCGTGATCCTGACGGGAGAAGCGGAAACGGTAGCGGCGATGGCGGCACTCATGGCAATGCGATGGTCGTTTGCCGCCGATACACTGCCGCCCGAAAGCATCGGCACGCCGCGTATCCGAAGCCCGTCCGCGGTCTCCTCAATATTACCGCCGAGCGCGGAAAGCATTTCCGTCACGGTTTTCAAGCGATCGCTTTCCTTGAGTCGGAGCCGCGATGCGCCGCTGATGACCGTTGTGCCCTCGGCAACCGATGCCACCACGGCGATGATCGGAACAAGATCGGGAAATTCCTCGGCGGAGATGCGGATGCCGCGAAGTGCATGTCGCACGACGGTCACGCCGTCCTGCGCCTCGGTCACGTCAGCACCGAAGGCGCGGAGAATATCGAGGATCGCGCGGTCTCCCTGCTTCGTGTCGCTCTCAAGTCCCGTGACGGTCACGGGTGCTTTCGAAAGCGCGCCCGCCGCGAGGAAAAATGCGGCGTTCGACCAGTCGCCGCCCGCAATGGCGGTCAAGGGCGACCGAAAGGGCGTTTTTTGCGGACGGAAATCAAAGCTGCGGCAGTCTTCCGATCGGGTAAAATCCACAGAAAAACGGCGCAGCGTGTCGACCGTCATGTCAATATAGGGAGAGCTTTCGACGTTGCCGACGAGATGAAGCCTCGACGGTGTATCGAGAAGCGGAAGGGCAAATAAAAGTCCCGTTACAAACTGCGAGGAAACGTCTGCTCGCAGAAAAAACTCACCGCCCGAAAGCCGTCCGCGTACCCGAACGGGATTCTCGCCCTGTGCGGACACCGTGACGCCCTTTTTCAAAAGCTCCTCGCGCAAGGGCGATAAAGGGCGATCCTTCAATCTTCCGCGGCATATGAAGTCGGCATCCGCGCCGAGTGCCGCCGATACGGGGACGAGGAAGCGGAGAGTTGAGCCTGATTCGTCGGCATGGCAGACGGCGTTTGCCTTCACTCTGCCGATCGGTGTGACCGTAAAGCCTTGCTGTGTGCGCGCAACGGTTGCGCCAAGTGCCGACAAAACAGCCGCCGTTGCATCAATGTCGCGTGAGCCTTCGGGGCAAACGACCGTTGTTTCACGGTCGGAGAGCGCGGCGGCAATGAGAAGCCTGTGCGCCTCGGATTTTGACGGGATCGCCGCAACGCTTCCCGCAAGACGCGGCATAGAAAGTGTGACCGTCACGGCGTTAATCCTTCCTTTATGTAAGATAGAAGTGCATCAAGCGTGAATCCGTCACGGGTAACGCATCCGACCGCCTTCGGCAAAACAAGCGTCACCCTGTCGCCCTTCCGCTTTTTGTCGCCGGCGGCAACCGCGAGAATGCTTTCGGCGTTTTCCTCGGTGTGCGTGGGAAGCCCGTAGCGCATAAGCAGAGAAGAAAGCCGCTTTTCAACCGAAGCATCGCAATCGCCTCGCCGCACGGCGGCGTGCGTGACCAGCATCATGCCGATGGCGACCGCTTCGCCGTGCAGAAGTGTAAAGTGTGAGAGATGCTCGACCGCATGACCGAGCGTATGACCGAAATTGAGAATCTCCCGGATGCCCGTGTCACGCTCGTCACATTCAACGACGGCGCGCTTGTCCTCGACCGAGGCGGCGATGATCAGAGACACATCGGGGCGATCGGTTGCTTCGAGATAGGAAAAAAGCCTTGCGTTGCGGATCATGCCG
>JAZLAP010000039.1:0-6058 GCA_045613265.1 Eubacteriales bacterium
TACAAAGCATGCTCTCCGAAAGAAAGGGCAGGATGTAAACATTTGTTTACATCCTGCGCTTTCTCAATATTCCTTCTTTGCTTTGATCTCCTGCCGTATCTGACGGAACACGGCATCCTCGCCGTCGCTTTCGAGCATGCGGAGCCACTTTTCGAGATGTGCCGCCGTTTCGACGTGCATCTTTTTTGCCGCATTGCCGCGAAGAAAATAGGCAAGCGGGTGACCGTCGTTATATGCCTTCCCCTGATAGATCTTGCTTGCCGCCACGCGGTCGCAGAACATTTCGGTAAGGTAACGGAGCGGCATTTTGACAGGCTCGTAGGTCTTGGTGGCGGGGTTTACGTCGTTCCAGTATTCAAAATGGTGGCGGTTGCGCCCCTTATGATGTAGCCACGCGGTCGAATAGCCCCGTACCTCGCGCTCTTTTTCGTTCGGACTGCGGTGTCCGTCCTCGTAATAGCGCGCACCCGGCAAAAATTCGGTCAGCGTATATTTCGACAGATCGTGAAACAACCCCTGAAAGCCGATGCCCGCCCGCATGCAATGGCGGATCACTGCATGTCGGTGGCGCGTAATGGTACGAAAGTGCTTGAAAAATTTCATGTTTGCCTCGCAAAAATATAATTTCATTTTTATTTTATCCGCATTTTAGGAAAAAGTCAAGCCTTTTTCGCGTTTACTCTTTACAAAGCCAAAAAAAAGTGCTACAATATAAAGAGATTTCAACCGAAAGGCGGCGAACAGACCGATGATGCCCTATACGGTCGCCCTCTACACCCTCGGGTGTAAGGTGTCACAATACGAGACCGAAGCCATCCGCGAAGCATTCCTTCTGCGCGGTGTCACCGTCGTTCCCTTTCCGCAGCCCGCCGATATTTACGTCATCAACACCTGCACCGTCACCGCCGAAAGCGACCACAAGTGCAGAAAAGCGATCCGCCGCGCACACAGTGCCAACGAAAATGCCGTGATCATGGTGACGGGCTGTTACGCGCAGGTCGCGCCCCATGACTGCATGGCGCTCGACGGTGTTGCCTACGTCGGCGGAAACGGCGGCAAAATGAAGATCCCCGATGAAGCCCTGTCGCTGCTCGCAAGGCGGAGAAGCGAGGCTTTTGCTCCCGTATGCGCCGTGACCGACATCGAGAGCGAGCCGTTCGAGGAGATGTGCATATCCGATGCGCCGCGTACACGCGCCTATATCAAGATCGAGGACGGCTGTGAATGCCGTTGTACCTACTGCGCCATCCCCGCCGCGCGCGGTCGGGTGCGTTCACGCAATCCCGATGCGATCCTTGCCGAGGTCAACCGCCTTGCGCAGGGCGGCACACGCGAGGTCGTCCTGACCGGCATCGAAACGGCATCCTACGGTGCAGACCTCGACAATATGCACCTCGTCGACCTTTTGGAGCTTCTTGAACGCGAGTCTGAGGTAGAGCGCATCCGCCTCGGCTCCCTGACTCCCGAACTGTTCCGCGAGGACTTTGTTTCGCGCATATCGCGCCTATGCAAGCTCGTCCCGCATTTTCATATCTCCATGCAAAGCGGAAGCGATCACGTACTGCGCCTGATGCGGCGGCGGTATAACCGCAGTATGGCAGATGAGGGCATAAGCCGCCTCTACCGCGCGATCCCGCGCCTCATGCTGACCGGTGACATGATCGTCGGCTTCCCCGGCGAAAGCGAGGATGACTTTACGGAAACGCTCGACTTCGTAAAAAGCGCAAGGCTTTTATCCCTGCACGTTTTCCCCTATTCGAAGCGTAAGGGAACGCCCGCCGCGACCGATGACCTGCAGATCCCCGAAAGCGTGTAGCGCGAACGCGCCGCACGGCTGCGCGCGCTTGCCGAGGCGGTCGGTATGGCGCGTCTCTGAGAAACCGTCGCATCGGGCGATCCGCTTTCCGTTCTGTTCGAGACCTTCAAAAACGGTGTTGCCGTCGGTCACAGCGATAGCTTTATCGAGGTCGCCGTCCCGTCCGTGCGCGACCTACACGGCGAGATCCTGTCTGTCCTTCCCGAACGCATCGAGGGAACACGCATTCTGGGCAGGCTTTTGTGAGTATCATAAAAAATATATATAAATTTACGGAGAAAAAAGATGGACAACAAATTAAAGACCATGGAAAAAATCGTTGCTCTCTGCAAAGGCAGAGGCTTCATCTACGCAGGCAGTGAGATCTACGGCGGTCTCGCCAATTCCTGGGACTACGGTCCGCTCGGCGTGGAATTCAAGAACAACGTCAAAAAGGCGTGGTGGAAGAAATTCGTGCAGGAGAGCCGCTACAACGTCGGTCTCGACTCCGCGATCATCGTCAACCCCGAGGTCTGGGTAGCATCGGGACACGTCGGCGGCTTTTCGGATCCGGTGATGGACTGTAAGGACTGCAAGGCGCGCCACCGCGCCGATAAGCTGATCGAGGACTATGCGGCACAGAACGGGCTTTCGGATAACCCCGCCGCCTTCTCGAATGCCGAAATGGAAACCTACATCGCAGAAAAAGGGATCGTTTGCCCCACCTGCGGCAGTAAGAACTTCACGGGCATCCGTAAATTCAATCTGATGTTCAAGACCTATCAGGGCGTTACCGAGGACTCGACCTCGGAGCTGTATCTCCGTCCCGAAACCGCACAGGGCATCTTCGTCAACTTCCTGAACGTTGCCCGCACGACGCGCCGCAAGCTGCCCTTCGGCGTTGCGCAGATCGGTAAATCCTTCCGTAACGAGATCACCCCCGGCAACTTCGTGTTCCGTACTCGCGAATTTGAGCAGATGGAGCTTGAATTCTTCTGTAAGCCCGGCACCGACCTTGAATGGTTTGCCTACTGGAAGCTGTTCTGCGCCGACTTCCTCTACAACCTCGGTATGAAGAAGGAAAATCTTCGTCTCCGCGACCACGACAAGGACGAGCTTTGCTTTTACTCCAAGGCAACCACCGACTTTGAATACCTCTTCCCGTTCGGCTGGGGCGAGCTTTGGGGTATTGCCGACCGCACCGACTACGACCTCGGTCAGCATAAGGATCACAGCGGCGTCGATATGTCTTACTTTGACCCCGAGACCAATACGAGATACATCCCCTACGTCATCGAGCCGTCGCTCGGCGCAGACCGCGTGGCACTCGCCTTCCTCATCGAGGCATACGACGAGGAGGAGCTTTCGGAGGGAGACGTCCGTACCGTTCTCCGCCTGCATCCCGCACTGGCACCGATGAAGGCAGCCGTCCTTCCTCTGTCGAAGAAGCTCTCCGACAAGGCACTCGAGCTTTACGACGAGCTTGCCAAGCACTTTACCGTTGATTTTGACGAGACCGGCTCGATCGGTAAGCGTTACCGCCGCGAGGACGAGATCGGCACACCCTTCTGCATCACCTACGACTTTGACACCGAGAACGACGGTTGCGTGACCGTCCGTGACCGCGACACGATGGAGCAGGTGCGTATCCCGATCGGCGAGGTTCGTGCATACATTGAGGAACGCCTCGCATTCTGATATGAAGGATAAGGAATCCATCCCCGCCGCACAGGGCGGGGAAAAGCCCGACCTGTTCGATAAGCTCATGCGCCTGCCGCTTTTGCGGATATTCTATCCGTTTTACGAAAAGCATAAGAGCATTCTTCTCTATCTTTTCTTCGGCGGTGTAACAACGCTCGTCGACTTCCTGACCTACGCCCTTTTTGCCTACGTGATCCTGCGTGATCTCGCCTATTACGAGCATCCGTCAAACGTCATCGCGTGGGCGACAGCGGTCGCCGTGGCGTACGTGACGAATCGCGCCTTTGTTTTTCACGACCGTGCAGACGGCGCACGCGGCATTTTTTTCGAGATATTGCGCTTCACGGGCAGTCGCGTCCTGACGCTTTTGTTCAGTGAGGCGGTCATCCTCGTTTTCGTCACGTGGCTCGGACTGCACGACTTCGCCGTCAAGGCGGTGGCGTCGGTCGCCGTCGTGATACTGAATTACCTATTAAGCCGTTTTCTCGTCTTTTTGAAGAAATCATAAAAGCTATGTCGCAACAAAGGATCGATTTTTTAAAAAATACGATAAACTCGGATGGCATCAGGAGTGGTTTTATGAGTTTTCGGACTACGGCAAACATTATTTCCTCACCGCTTAATTATACGGGCGGTAAAGCAAAGCTGTTGACACAAATACTCCCTTTGTTCCCGAAGAATATTAACACCTTTGTTGATTTGTTTTCGGGCGGTTGCAATGTGGGTATAAATTGCAATGCGAATCACATAGTATTCAATGACGTTAATGATGATGTCATATCTATTTTTGAACTGATGAAAAGAATTGGTACACAGTCTTTTCTTAGAAAAATTGAAAGCATTATCGAGAAGTATCAGCTATCCCAAACCAATCTATATGGATACGAATTTTATGGTTGCAACAGCAGGGATGGGATGGCAAAATACAATAAAACGGCATTTAATTCCATGCGACAGGATTTGAACTCCATGGTTACCAAAACCGACGATTACTACATTCTTTTATATGTGGTAATTGTTTATGCGTTTAACAACCAAATTCGATTTAATTCTGACGGGCAATACAATCTTCCCGTTGGCAAAAGAGATTTCAACAATGCACTGAGGGCGAAATTTGCTTCTTTTGCGGACAGACTTAGTGCTATCCCTTGTTCATTCAGCAACTCTTCTTTTGTCGACTTCCCGTTTGAACATTATGGCGAGCAAGATTTCTTTTATGTAGACCCGCCTTATTTGATTACGACCGCTTCTTACAACGAGAAAAACGGTTGGACCAAGGACGACGAGGTAAGGCTTCTCTCTTTTTTAGATGCGCTTGACAAGCGGCATATTAAGTTTGCTCTTTCCAATGTCTTGACTAACAAAGGAAAAACCAACACGATATTGCAGGATTGGTTAAGCAAAAGAAATTATTATGTTCATCGCTTGCAGATGTCCTATGCTAACTCCAACTATCATTCGCTCAACAGAGATAAAGGTACGGATGAAATTCTTGTGACGAATTACGAATGTGAGACATATCATTATGAACAATAAGCATTCCCACAGTAAGTCTTTAGAGCATAGTGACGAAAGCGGCTTTTCGTTTGCGAAAGAAATGCTTGACGGTATGGTTACGGCGGCGATCAATTTCGATAGATTGCAAAAACATCCGAAATACGGTTATATCATTTTTGAATATTTGCTTTGCGAAGAAGCACAAACGGTAACGCCGTTTACAAGTCACCCGAACAGATATTGGCATAAAAATAAGCAGAAATTTATTGCTCTTAAACGCGCTGCCGATGATTTTAACGCCAAGTTGTTTTTGGTGAATTACGCGAAAAAGGGAACAAAGCACGAGGACGAAATTCTCTTGATACATGTTATCGAGATAGACGAAGAAAAAGGAATCACAAAAGAAAAAAAGCGTAAGTTTAAGAGAGATGAGTTTAAGGCTTGGTTTCGCAAGCTCAATCAAGAGTGTTTATAACCCCCATAAGCAACCGAGAGAGTGTCGCAAACGGTACTCTCTCGGTTTTGCCTTCATGTTATCGCTTTCGTTCTCCGTTCTTTTCAACGAACCGCCTTGAGATAGCTAAAACAAAAAAGCAATGCCGCCCGACCTTGAGTGAAAACTCATTGCCGAGCGGCTTTTTTATTCCATCTGCGTGCGAAGCTTCTCCAAAGCGCCCTTTTCAAGCCGTGAGACCTGCGCCTGACTGATCCCGATCATGTCGGCGATCTCCATCTGTGTCTTGCCGCGGTAAAAGCGCATCGAAATGATGCGCTTTTCGCGCTCCGAAAGCCGCTCGAGTGCCTGTCGCAAAGCGAGACTCTCCACCCAGCTTTCATCGCTCTCCCCCGCATCCTTGATCTGGTCGATCACGTAAAGCGCGTCCTCACCGTCGTTGTACGCCGATTCGTAAAGCGATACCGGCTCCACGATCGCCTCCATCGCCGCGGCAACGCTCTTTTTGTCCTCGCCAAGCTCGGCGGCGATCCTCTCCACGGGCGGCTCTGCCCCCGTCTCTCGCAAAAGCGTGTCGCGTACCGTCAAAGCGCGATAGGCAAGATCACGCA
>JAZLAP010000040.1:0-5573 GCA_045613265.1 Eubacteriales bacterium
GATTTTTTGATAACCCTCGTGTATAATGGTATTAAATTGAAGGAAGTAAAGTCGTAATTTCCTCAAATTGTCATTGTTTGTGTTGGATTCCTGTTGGTTTTTGGAAAACAGGAAAATGACAACGTTTGCTGTGGGAGGATCGCCATGCGTACCAAAATTAAAAAACCGACACACTCTTCGGTGCTGTTTGCGGTGGAATCGCCTTATCCGAACGTGGATAAGCTGTATATCGAGTTCACAAAATGGACAAAGGGCAACAAGAACGTATACAACTTGGACAACGATACGTTGCTTTATCTTTTTAGCGGTCGTTGCCGCTTCGAGCTTAGCGACGGCAAAACATACAAAGGTAAGGCAGGTGACGTTCTCGTTTTGCGCGGTGGCATCGAATGGCGGTATCTGCGTGAAGGAAGCGAAAGCGTGACCATTATGTCGGTCAACTTCAAGGGTGCTTTGACGGACGAGATGCTGGTAACCTACGGTTTTTCGGACGGTGTGCATGCGACGGGTGTGCACCTTCTGCCACTTGTGTCGGAGTTTGAGGCGATCTGTACCCGCCCCGGCATTTCCAGGAGCGAGCTTGGAGACGAAACGATCATGTTTCTGTTCCGTGTTTTTCGTTATCTCGCCAATGCAATGACGCCGCCCACGGGAACGGTGGATGATGTTCGCCACCATCTCGGAGACGGCGCTTTCCGTGAAAAGATCTCGATTTCTGCCTTGGCGCGAGTTTTCGGTATGCGCCCTGCCGATATGCAGAAGCGCTTCCGTGATGCGTACGGTACGACGGTGCATGCCTATATCGTTTCGCTTCGTCTTGCCGAGGTACGTCGGCTTCTCACCGAGACCGACAGAACGGTAATTGACATTTGTGCCGCTGTCGGTTATAGCGATCATTGCTACCTCGACCGATTGTTCCGTAAGACCTACGGTATGTCGCCGCTTGCCTACCGTCCTTTTTCGCGCGAAAAAGAAAACAAAAAGGAAAAAAGCAAGGATTTTGTCGATGAAACCCAAAATGCGGTCATTGAATCCCGAAAAAAAGAATGCTATAATGATGTTGATGCTTCCTGCAGTGCAGGAAATAAATTAAGCAGGTGTAAGGAGAAGCACAAGTGAAAATAGCAGTAATCGGGTGCGGCACGATCGCAAACGCCGCGCATATTCCCGCATACATGAAAAATGAGAAGGTGGAGATCAAGTATTTTTGCGACATTATTCCCGAACGCGCAGAGGCGGCGGTGAAAACGTACGGCTGTGGCACTGCCGTTACCGACTACCGTGAGGTATTGCGCGATCCCGAAATCGCGGCGGTTTCGGTTTGTACCCCTAACAAAATGCACAGTGAGATCTCGATCGCGGCACTTAGAAGCGGCAAAAACGTGCTTTGCGAAAAGCCTGCCGCATATTCGCTCGAAGAGGCGATCCGGATGCAAGAGGCGCAGAATGAAACGGGAAAGGTGCTGAATATCGGTGTCGTTAACCGCTTCAACGTCGCTGTTAACAAGGTTAAGGAGATGATCGATGCGGGTAAGCTTGGGGAGATTTACCAGGTGTTCGTCAGCTTTCGCGCGCACCGCAGTATTCCCGGTCTCGGAGGTGCCTTTACGACAAAGGCAATTGCAGGCGGCGGCGTTCTGATCGATTGGGGCGTGCATTACCTCGATATCGTCATGTATTGCTGCGGCGATCCGAAGGCGGTCACTGTTTCGGCAGAGCAGTTCTGTCGTCTCGGCAATCCCATTTCCGGCTATACCTATACGAGCATGTGGGCGGGCCCGCCCGATGATAACGGCGTTTGCGACGTCGAGGAGGGCATCACGGGCATGGTGCGCAGCGAGGGACCCGTCATCAACTTTATCGGCGCATGGGCGCAGAATATCGGTGTTGAAGATTGCTACATCGACTTTATGGGCGACAAGGGCGGCATCCGCTACTATTACATCTCCAAGGAATTTACCTACTATGGCACCGAAAACGGCATGCTGACCGAAACCAAGTTCAGTTTCGATCAGACACCGATGTTTGAAAACGAGATCAATGCCTTTATCGACTGCATCGAGAGCGGCAAAAAGCTTCCGTCGCATATCGACACGAATATGGTCACCGTAAGACTTATGGATGCCATGTATCGCTCCGCCGAGGCGCACCGTGAGGTAACACTATGATCAGGATAGGCTTTATTGACTATTACCTCGACGAGTGGCACGCCAATCATTATCCTGCGCTCATCGGCGAGGTATCGGGCGGTCGGTATGCCGTGACCTCTGCCTTCGGCATGATTGATTCGCCGATCGGCGGCATGACGAACAGGGAATGGTCGGAGAAATACGGCATTCCGCTCCGCGATACGATAGAGGAGGTTGTTCGGGAAAACGACGTTCTGATCGTGCTTTCACCGGACAACCCCGAAATGCATCCCGTGCTGTGTGATCTGCCTTTGCGATCGGGTAAGCGCGTATACGTCGACAAGACCTTTGCCGAGGACGGCGATGAGGCGCGTGCGATTTTTGCCGTTGCCGAGGAAAGCGGAACACCCGTTTGGTCCAGCTCCGCGCTTCGCTTTTCGACCGAGCTTTGCGAAATGGATAGGGGAAGCATTGCACGAATTTACACTGAAGGTCCCGGTCTGTATCACAATTACGCCATTCACCAGATTGAAATGATCCTTTCTTTGATGCAGTCGCGGGCAGAGCGTGTGATGTGGCTCGGTGACGAGACGCATCCGTCCATGCTGATTGCATTCGCGGACGGACGGAAGGCACAGCTTTATCACCGCAACGATGCCGCCTACAGCTTCCGTGTAACGACGGTGGATCGCGACAATGCGGCGACCGCGCACGATGTACGTTCGGATTTCTTCCGTCTCTTTATTGAGGCACTCGTTGCGTATTTCGATACGGGTGCGGTTCCCGTAACACACGAGGAAACGGTAAACGTGATCGCCATTCGTGCGGCGGGCATCCGTGCGATGGCACATCCCTTTACTTGGGTGACCGTCTGATTAAGAATCCTGAAAAAGCAAAGGAGAGAAGCTGATGCGGAAGGAAAGCGACAGACTTTTTGACTTCGGTAACTTCTTTGAGGAACAGCCGCGCTTTGATTTTTTGAATCTCGTGCAGATCGCCGAGGTTGCGCTGGTTCCCGGTGGAAGAATCGAGGATCACGTGCAGATCTGCCATGAGATCAGCTATATCGTATCGGGGAGCGGTGTCTTCCATACGAACGGCGAAAGCTATCCCGTCGCCCCGGGCGATATCCACATCGTTGCGAAGGGTGATATACATGGAATTGACGTTTCGAATACCGAAAAGCTAAGATATATATGTATTGGTTTTACTTTTTCCGATGTTCCGATCGAATATCGGCACATCGTTGATTTCTTCCTGTCATCTCCGTCCGCAACCGCAAGCTGTGGCGGAGATCTGCGCAGCCTTTTTGACATGCTGATCGGCGAATTTTACGTTTTGCAGGAGGATCGCGCGGCGGCGATCGCCGAGCTTTTAAAGTTGATTTTGATTAAGGTACGCCGCGCATTTGTGTTTGACGAGAAAAAGCGGCAAAAGCCCGAGCGCGGCATTGGTGAACCGAGTGCCGTTTACAGAATCGTCAAATACGTGGACGATCACATTTACGATATACGAACAGTGGGAGAAATCGCGCGTGAATTGCACTATTCGGAAAGCTATATTTCAACACTCTTTCGTCGGAAAATGGGTGTGACGCTTCAGACCTATATTCGGGAAAAAAAGCTCGAAACCGCAAAAATGCTTCTCGCCTTCGGAAATCTTACGGTCGGCGAGGTGGCTGCGCTTATGCATTTTGATTGCGCTTCCGGTTTCAGCAGAATATTCAAGAGGCGATACGGTATAACGCCGCACGCCTACGTTTCAAGGAAGGGGAAGGAAAATCATGATACATGAACGTATGCGAAATGACCTTTGTGCCCTGGGCATCAAAGAGGACGATACCATTCTTATGCACAGCTCCTTATCCTCCCTCGGCTACGTTGAGGGAGGTGCCGAAACCGTGATCGACACGCTTCTTTCGGTTCTCGCACGCGGAACGCTCCTTGTGCCGACGCTTTCTTACGTAACCGTGACGTCTGAAAGTCCTGTCTTTTCCGTATTGGAAACCGAAAGTTGTGTCGGCGCGATCAGTGAGTATTTCCGAAAGCGTGACGGTGTTTTACGGAGTATGCATCCCACACACTCGGTTGCGGGAATCGGTGTCAATGCGGCGGCGATCCTTTCGCAGCATGGAGAGACGGATACGCCTGTCGGGGCGCGTTCGCCGTTTGCATTGCTCCCGCAATACAGAGGAAAGGTACTGATGCTTGGCTGCGGACTTCGTCCGAATACATCAATGCACGGTGTGGAGGAGCTTTCGCTGCCGCCGTATCTCCTTGCCGAAGGACGGCAGGAGTATCGCCTTATCGACGAAAGCGGTAACGAAACCGTAAAAGCCTACCGTATACATGATTTCAACGGTGTGATCCAACGCTACGACCGCTTGCAGGAGCGGATGGAGATTCGACGGGGCAACGTTCTGTCTGCAACCGCGTATCTCATAGATGCAAGGACAATGTGGGAGGTCGGGCATGCGGCGCTTCTGGAGAACGAGATGTTTTTCGTTGATACGGTACGGGAGTAGTCGCGAAAGCAGGACTATTGCAAGCCTTTTTAATCACGATATCGCTCATTTTTTATCGGGATCGATTTTTGTATTGCGAAGCTTCTGCTTTTGGCATAAACAACGAGTGAACGCCGGGTACATCATAATCAAAAACCAAGATCAATTCATTGGATGAAGTGACCTTGGTTTTTATGGTTGGCTTTGTATTGTTTTTGCACAGAGAAGAGTCAAAAGACGATCTGACGCAACAGCAAAAGCTTGTATCTCAGTCCTTCGCTCGCTTAGCTATAAGCAAAAGGCGCATCGCCTCTTCTGCCGTGCGAGCAAGGTTTGCTTGGGTAACCTCTTTGTCCATCGCCTCGGAAAGCGGACGCGCGCGGTCGAGGATCGGAAAATATGCGTCGATCCCGTGTGCGTGGCATAGCCCTGCCGACGGCTCTACACAGCCCGAAAGCGCAACGACCGTTGCACCGACCGCTTTTGCCGCGTGTGAAACGCCGATCGGTGCTTTGCCCATCACGCTCTGTCCGTCGAGCCGCCCCTCGCCCGTTATGACGACGTCTGCGTTCTGTACCCTTGAAGCAAAGTCGATCGTGTCAAGCACGAGGTCAACGCCGCGTTCCGATTCTGCGTGAAGAAAGGTGCGAAAGGCAAAGGCGATACCACCCGCCGCACCTGCACCGCTTTGATTTTCGTCGGCATCGGGAAAGACCGATTTTACCGTCTCCGCATAGTCTTTTAGATATTTGTCCATCAGGGGGATGTCTGCGGCACGTGCGCCCTTTTGCGGCGCAAATACCGCACTGCAGCCGTTTTCGCCGCAAAGCGGATTCGTGACGTCGCAGGCGATCGAAAAATGGCATTCCGTCAGGGCAGGGATCGCATCGGCGGACGTGACACGCGAAACCCTTGCAACGCCGCGTGCGCCGTAGGGCACC
>JAZLAP010000041.1:0-5500 GCA_045613265.1 Eubacteriales bacterium
TTACCCGCCGAGAGCCGTCTTCGGTCAAGACGGTCACGGGCGCGCCTGTGTACGCTGCCTCCGTCATTATGCAGTACAAGGACAGAATCGATGTTTTGGTGATCTGTGGCGGAAGTGCCACCGATCTGCCCGAAATGACGCCGATGCTTTCGCGTAATTTCAACGTCGTTGACAGCTTTGATACGCATAAAAATATCCCCACGCATTTTGATGCTGTCGATTCCGCGGCAAGGGAGGGACACACTGTGGCTCTGATCTCCTGCGGCTGGGATCCCGGCATGTTTTCTCTTGCACGCTTGTATGCATCGGCGGTGTTGCCCGACGGACAGGATTATACCTTCTGGGGGCGCGGTGTCAGCCAGGGACATTCGGATGCCATTCGCCGTATAGACGGTGTCGTGGATGCGCGCCAGTATACGGTTCCTGTTGAAGCCGCGATGAACGCCGTCCGAAACGGTGAAAACCCGATGCTTACTACGCGTGAAAAGCACACGCGCGAATGCTTTGTTGTCGCGGAGGAGAACGCTGACCTCGCACGCATCGAAAAAGAGATCAAGGAAATGCCGAATTATTTTGCCGATTATGATACGACGGTGACCTTCATTACGAAAGAGGAGCTGCTTCGCGATCATAGCGGTATTCCGCATGGCGGAAGCGTGATCCGCACGGGTAAAACGGGAGTCGGCAAGCAAAACAGCCATGTGATCGAGTACAGTCTGAAGCTGGACTCCAATCCCGAGTTCACGGCATCGGTTCTCGTTGCCTATGCACGTGCCGTTGCCCGCCTTGCAGAGAGGGGCGAGGTAGGATGCAAAACGGTCATGGATATTCCTCCCGTTCTGCTGTCACCGGAATCTCCCGAAGCGTTGCGCGCAAAATTGTTATAAGCGCAACCGAAAGAAAGGAAAACCATGGAAGCAACACTCACAAAGCCCGAAGAGCTTCTTCACGATAATCTCGGAGTCACCGAGGATGGCGTGCTGACCGTAGGCGGCCAGCGCGTGACCGAGCTTGCAAGAACCTACGGCACGCCACTGTATCTTATGGACGAAAACAAGCTCCGCGGCAAGTGCCGCACGTATCTTAATGCGGTCAGAGGCGCGTTCGGTGAACGTGCTCGCGTTCTGTATGCATCGAAGGCACTCTCCTTTAAGCGTATATACGAGATCATGCGCGAGGAGGGGATGGGCATTGACGTCGTTTCGGTGGGTGAGATCGCTACGGCAAGGGCGGCGGGCTATCCGATGGAGCGCGCGTTTTTTCACTCGAACAATAAGACCGATGCCGATATCGAATACGCGATGAGTGCGGGTGTCGGTTACTTCGTTGTCGATAACGAGGAAGAGCTGCACGCCATTCAGAGAATCGCCGCCGCGCGCGGATGTACGCAGGCGGTTTTGCTCCGCATCACCCCCGGAATCGATCCGCATACCTACGCCGCCGTTGCTACGGGAAAGGTCGATTCCAAATTCGGATCGGCGATCGAAACGGGGCAGGCAGAGGCGATCACCGCCGTTGCCCTCTCGCTGTCGCAGATCCGTCTTTGCGGCTTCCATTGCCACGTAGGTTCACAGGTCTTTGATTCCGAGGTCTACCTGAAGACGGCTGACGTCATGCTCGGCTTTCTTGCCGCTATGCAGGAGCGCTTCGGCTACAAAGCAGAGATCCTCGATCTCGGCGGCGGTTACGGCGTTCGCTATGTGGAAAGCGATCCCGTTCTCGATATTGCCGCAAACATCGCACACCTCGCCGAAACTATCAAGACACTTGCCGCCGCATACGGTGTCGTTTTGCCCGAAATCGCCTTCGAGCCGGGACGGAGCATTGTTGCCGATGCGGGCGTTACGCTCTACACCGTGGGTACGGTCAAGAGGATCCCCGGTTATAAGAATTACGTTTCGGTTGACGGCGGCATGACCGATAGTCCGCGCTTTATCCTGTACGGCGCGCGTTATACGCTTCTGCCCGCCGACCGCATGCACGATGCACGCGAAATGACGGCATCCGTTGTCGGACGTTGCTGCGAAAGCGGCGACATTATTCAGGAGAATGTCCGTCTTCCCGAAACGATCGGCCGCGGTGATCTTGTTGCAACGCTTACTACAGGGGCTTACCATTATTCAATGGCATCCAATTATAATCGCATTCCGCGTCCGCCGATCGTCATGCTTCGTGACGGCAAATCCTATGTCGCCGTCAGACGCGAGACGGTTGAAGATATTCTCGCCTGCGACCTGTAATGTAATTTCTGAAAAACAAAGATGCGTTTTTCGTGTGCAACGGAGAGCGCATCTTTTCTTGTTTCGGTTTTGGGAAAGCTCTTTACATTTTTGCGCGGATGTTGTATAATGGAAATGCAAGAACGAAAGGAGAAAACGTATGGACGGGTTTGAAGAGTTCTACCGCAATTGTCGCGTATGTCCGCGCGCCTGCGGTGTTGACCGCCATGGATCGCACGGTGTCTGTCGTGCGCCGGACGGGCTCCTCCTTGCGCGTGCCGCACTCCACTTTTGGGAGGAGCCGCCGATTTCGGGAACGCGCGGATCGGGGACGGTCTTCTTTTCGGGATGCTCACTTGGCTGCGAATACTGCCAAAATCGAGACATTTCACGCGCCGCATACGGAAAACCGATCACTGCCGACCGCCTTGTGGATATTTTTCTGAACTTAGAGGCTGCGGGGGCACATAACATCAATCTTGTCACACCCACACACTATGCACCGCATCTTTTGTATGCCATTCCCAAGGCACGCGAAAGGGGACTCGGAATTCCGATCGTGTACAATACGAGCAGCTATGACAGTGTGGAGATGCTGGAACGCCTTGCACCGCATATTGATGTTTTTCTTGCCGATTTCAAATATCTTTCGCCGCGGCTTGCGGAAATCTATTCGCATGCACGCGATTATCCCACGGTCGCAAAGGCGGCAATTCGTACCATGGTCGCTGCGCGTGACCGCTTGGTATTTGATGAAAACGGTCTTCTGCTGTCGGGAACCGTCGTCCGCATTCTGCTTCTGCCGGGCGCACTCATCGATGCAAAGGCGGTTTTGCATTATCTTTACACAACCTACAAAAACAGGATCGCGATCTCGCTTATGCGGCAGTATACGCCAATGCAGGGCGTTATGCCGCCGCTTGACCGCCGCGTCAGCGACAGCGAATACATGAGCTTTGTGCGCTATGCACAGTCGCTTGGTATCGAAAACGCTTATACGCAGGAAAAGGATGCGGCGACCGAAAGCTTTATTCCGCCCTTCGATCTGACGGGCGTTTGACGGAGGAAACTATGCCGAAATCGCAAAATCACAAGCTGAAGCTTCTCTATCTTCTGAAGATCCTTGCCGAGCGATCGGATGCCGCACACCCGATCACACTCGCTGAAATTCTGTCGGCACTTGCGGAATACGGAATCACTGCCGAGCGCAAAAGCCTTTACGACGATTTTTTGGCGCTGGAGGAGCTGAACATCCTCGTCGAGCGCACGCGGGAGGGGAATCGTCACGGTTATTACTTGGATACGCGCTTGTTCGATATGCCCGAACTGAAGCTTCTCGTCGATGCCGTACAGGCGGCAAAATTTATAACGAAGGATAAAAGCCGTGCATTGATTGAAAAGCTTTCGGGTACTGTGAGCCATTACGAAGCGCGCAAGCTGTCGCGTCAGGTCTATGTTGCCGATCGTGCCAAAACCGAAAATACCGCCGTTTTCTCGGCGGTGGATATGATCCATACGGCAATCGAGGAAAACAGAAAAATCCGTTTTCGTTATTTTTCCCGCAATGAAAAAAAGGAGCGCGTTTTGCACCGCGACGGAGATTTTTACGTTGTCAGTCCCTTTTCGCTTGCATGGAGCGAGGAGAATTACTATCTGATCGCCTACGATAGCGAAAGCGAGAGCGTACGGCATTACCGCGTTGATCGCATGCTGCACGTTTCTTTGTCGGATGCAAAGCGTGACGGACACGCCTCTTTTGAACGCCTTGATATGGCAGAATACGAAAAGTCGCTCTTCGGTATGTTTACAGGTAAGGCAGAGCTTGTGACGCTGTCCTGCAAAAACCGTCTTGCGACAGTGATCCTCGATCGCTTCGGAGAGAGCGTTTCCATGATCCCCGATGGGCGCGACCGTTTCCGCGTGACGGTCAGCGTCGTGCCGGGACCGCACTTCTATGCCTACACCTTCGGCTTTGGTACAGATATGCAGATTCTGTCGCCGCCTTCCGTCGTCTCTGAGGCGAAACGGCTTTTAAAAGAGAGCATTGCATTATATAAAGAATAAAGAAATCGCATGGTATGTAACTTTTACTTTACATTCCATGCGATTTTATATATCTTACGTTTAAGGGGGAATGAGGTCGGAGCGGATAAGCTTACGGCTTTTTGATGGATTTGAACAGACGAAGCTCCTCGGCGATCGTTGAATCCTTCCTGAATACACCGCTTGAGCCGGACACGAGAATGTCGGCACCCGCCGCGACCATATTCACCGAGTTCTCGAAATTACAGTTGCCGTCAACCTCGATGAGAATGTCACGTCTGCCGTGACGGTCAAGATATTCACGCGTGTCGTGGATCTTTGCGATCACCTGCGGCACGAGCTTCTGCCCTGCAAATCCGGGATTGACGCTCATCACGAGCACCATGCCGATATCGTCAAGAACGTAATCGAGCACCGAAAGCGGCGTTGCCGGATTCAAAGCAACGGCGGCGGTTGCACCCGTGTCGCGGATGGTACGAAGCAGCTTTTGCAGATGAGTGACCGCCTCGGCGTGAACCGAAACGATGTCACCGCGCCGCAGCTTCAGTGCCGCGATTGCAATCTCGGGCTTGTCGGTCATCAGATGCACGTCAAGCGGGATCGGAGATGCCTCACGGATACAGTTGATCATGTCAGGGAACATCATGAAATTCGGGACAAAGTGACCGTCCATTACGTCACAGTGCAGGTAATCACAGCCGCCGGCTTCAAGCTCGGACAGGGCGTTGCCGAGCGAAAGCAGGTCGGCGCACATCACGGATGCCGAGACACGCGTTTCGCTGACGGCGGGGATCCGCTTCGTCTTCATTTTGACGCCGTCGGCAAGCGCCGCACCCACCGCGGGTGCCCATTCACCGAGCGCACCTTTTTCGATCTTCATCTTTTTGGCGGTCAGAGGGTAGGTGCGCGAACGGAACATCTTTGTTATGCGCTCCACGTACGCCGTCTCGTTGGAAAGCCCGCCTGCAAAGAGCAGGACGTCGGGCGACAGAAGATTTGCTACAGAGGCAAGAGCGCGCGAAAGCATATCCACACCGGTTTCGATCACCTTCTGCGCAACGTCGTTTCCGTTTGCCGCAAGCGCAAAGACGTCTTCGCAGGTGTTAACGGCAAGACCTGCATCGCGTGCACGGTCGTAAATGCCGTGTCCCGATGCGTAAAGCTCCATACAATCGGTGCCGCCGCAGGGACAATGAATGCCGTCACGCCCCGTCGGAAAATGTCCAAGCTCTCCCGAA